>JAIRVW010000043.1 GCA_031253705.1 Brucellaceae bacterium | reverse complement strand
GATGGCTGGAAATCGCAGGTCAGAACGCCGACTTCCGAGCGAGGCTGGGTAACGGCGCTGCGGGAGGAGACCATGTCGGCAGCTGATGCGGAAACAGCAAAAGTACCGGCGGCAAAAGCAGCCATAAGAGCAACTGAGTTACGGAGAGACATGATATCTTCCTTTTCTTATTCTTTAAGTGTGCATCGGGAGGATGAAAACCATCTTCGGAAAATGCACATCGTTACAAGGTTTAAAAGCGTTAGATCGCTTGAAAATATGCTGCCTGAAAATCATCACTGACGGGAATCATATGATTATCGCCAGACAACAAGAACGTGATCTTCGTTCATTTAGGGCCTTATCGTGGCACGTTAAGGGAAATTTAACAATTTGTCATTTTGTCAGATACTAATCAGCACCTGTGTTGCCGAATTGCCATGTTTTTCCGGTGCCGTACCGGCTGCGAAATGACGTAAAGCCTGCGGATAAAGCTGATGTTCTGCAATCAGAACGCGTGCCGCAAGTGAGTCTGCTGTGTCATCATTATGAACAGCAACGGCACCCTGTGCCAGTATCGGGCCTTCATCCATGCCTTCAGTCACCAGATGCACTGTGCATCCGGCAAGTTTCATGCCGGCCTCAAGCGCACGCTGGTGTGTGTGCAGACCCGGAAACAGCGGCAGTAATGAAGGGTGGATGTTGAGAATACGTCCTGCAAAAGGAGCAATAAACCGGCCGGAAAGCAGGCGCATATAGCCTGCAAGACAAATAATATCCGGTGCGATCTGTGCCAGTTGCTCAAGAATGGCATCTTCATGCGCTTGCTTGGAGCTGTAATCTTTGCGGGCGTGAACATAGGTGGCGATACCTGCGGCCTGCGCTTTCGCGAGGCCGCCTGCATCATGCTTGTCTGAAAATACGGCAACAATCTCTGCCGGATAATCCGGTGCCTGTGCCGCACGGATCAGCGTCTCCATATTGGAGCCGCCGCCCGAGATAAAAATAACGACCCGTTTACGCGGAGCTACAGAGGCAGGGCTCATAGGGAGAGCGTACCCTGATAGACAACACCCTGCTGATCTGCATCACGTGCAATCATACGACCGAGAGTGACAACAGTTTCCCCTTCAGCTTTCAGTGTGTCTGCAACCAGTTCTGCCTTGTCAGCCGGTACAACAACAATCATGCCGACGCCGCAGTTGAAAGTGCGCAGCATTTCATGTGCTTCAACACCGCCGGTTTTGGCCAGCCATGAGAAAACAGCCGGAACCGGAATAGCCGAAAGATTGATTTCTGCGGCCAGTGTTTCAGGCAATACGCGTGGAATATTGTCAGGGAAGCCACCGCCGGTAATATGTGCCAGCGCTTTGATCGCACCGGTTGAGCGGATAGCGGAGAGCAGGGATTTCACATAAATGCGGGTCGGGGTGAGCAGGGCTTCACCAAGTGTCTGACCGGCTGCAAATGGTGCCGTATCCTGCCAGCCAAGGCCGGACAGTTCGACAATGCGGCGCACCAGCGAGAAACCGTTGGAGTGAACACCGGATGAACCAAGGCCGAGAATAACATCACCGGCTTCCAGATCACCGGCAGGCAGCAGCTGTCCGCGCTCTGCAGCACCAACGGCAAAACCGGCCAGATCGTAATCGCCGTCGCGATACATGCCCGGCATTTCAGCGGTTTCACCGCCGATCAGCGCGCAGCCGGACTGCAGGCAGCCTTCGGCAATACCTTTAACAATCGCTGCACCCTGTTCAGGGTCGAGTTTGCCGGTGGCAAAATAATCGAGGAAGAATAGCGGCTCCGCGCCCTGTACCACGAGATCGTTGACGCACATGGCAACGAGGTCGATACCAACAGTGTCATGACGGTCTGCATCAATAGCGATTTTCAGTTTAGTGCCAACGCCGTCATTGGCGGCAACCAGAACCGGATCTTTAAAACCGGCCGCTTTAAGATCGAATAAACCGCCGAAACCGCCGATTTCACCATCCGCACCCGGACGGCGCGTAGAGCGCACCAGTGGTTTGATCTTATCGACCATGCTGTTGCCTGCATCAATATCCACACCGGCATCGGCATAGGTCAGGCCGTTTTTCGCGTCAGCGGCTGAAGTGGATGGGGTTTTCGACTGTGGCATTGGTAGCTCCCGATACACAGCGCAGCCGTAAGGCCGATGGAAAAACGGCAGGGCAGGCTGCGGTTAATGCTTCAAGCAGGCGCAATGACACGAGAATGCTTTATCCGCAAGCATCTTTCGTCATTTTTAACTGATAAACACCATGTTATGAGTAGAGCAGAACAAATGTCGCAGCTGGTTTATAGTGATGCGTGATCAGGATGGTTTGATAAGTCAGCATCTTGACCGCTTATGCCAGTGCGACATATTCAAAATCTTTAATCCTATGGCGGTTTTATATGAGCAAATCAGCAGGCACTCCCCCTAAAACGCCATCATCGCGCGCAGTGCAGAACAGGACTGAGGCGACAACGCATCAGCAGGTGATTGTTCCTGCCGGTGAAAATGAAGTGCGGCTGGATGTGCAGGTCAGTGCAATCGGGGCGACTGTGCGCAAGCAGGCTTTTTTCTGGCTGGCTGCGACAATCATCTTCGTGCTGTTTCTGACTGTTTTCAGTTCTATTCTGCTACCCTTTGTGGCCGGTCTTGCACTGGCCTACTTTCTTGATCCGGTAGCGGACTGGCTTGAGCGCTTCGGCATGTCGCGTTTGCTGGCGACCTGCGTCATTCTGATTACTTTCGTTGTTGTACTGGTACTGGGCTTGATCATCATTGTGCCTGTGCTGGTCACACAGATGGCCGAATTCATTTCGAAATTCCCGGGATATTTTACACAGCTTCAGGCGCTGATTGCGCATCAGGATTCGGAATGGCTGAAGAAATATCTCGGCATGAACAGCACGGTCATTCAGGATAACTTAAGCAGTTTCCTCAAGCAGGGCGCCAGCTTCCTGAGCACCTTGCTGCAATCCTTATGGAATTCAGGCAAATCCCTGATCGATCTGGCTGGTCTGTTTGTGGTGACACCGGTGGTCGCCTTCTACATGCTGCTCGACTGGGATCGCATGGTGGACACGATTGATTCATGGATCCCGCGTGATCATGTGAAAACCGTTCGCCAGATCGCCCGCGAGATGAATGATGCCATTGCCGGATTTATCCGCGGTCAGGGTACATTGTGCCTTATCCTCGGTAGCTATTATGCACTCGGCCTGACATTGACCGGCCTGAATTTCGGCCTGCTGATCGGGCTTTTCGCCGGTCTGATCAGCTTCATTCCTTATATCGGTTCGATTGTCGGTCTGGTGCTGGCTATCGGCGTGGCGCTGGTGCAGTTCTGGCCGGACTGGATCATGGTTGTTGTGGTGGCCTGTGTGTTCTTCACGGGGCAGTTTATCGAAGGCAATATCCTGCAGCCGAAACTGGTTGGTAAATCCGTTGGCTTGCATCCGGTCTGGCTGATGTTTGCACTGTTTGCTTTCGGTTCGCTGCTCGGCTTTACAGGAATGCTGATTGCTGTGCCTGCAGCGGCGGCTGTCGGGGTGTTAGTGCGCTTTGCCATCGGCCGCTATCTGGAATCCCCGATGTATAAGAGCAGCAACGGCGAGAACTGAGATAAGTTTTCAACAGGTCTGTCCACAGGCTTGTGTGTCACGGGGATAAGCTTGCACAACCGGCGCAATCGCGCCGGTTGTGCTTTTCTAAAGGCCGCAAAGCAGCTACTGCTGGTATCAGGCCTTGTGTACTGAATTGTACCGGATAAGGTTAAGATTAGAGTACAGCTTAAACACCGTCTGCAAATTATCGTAACTGATAGGCGGGACGGAACTTTGGGTAATTATGTCTGCAGAGCACCGACAAATTCCGCTCATTCTTCAGCATGA
>JAIRVW010000021.1 GCA_031253705.1 Brucellaceae bacterium | reverse complement strand
GATGGGTGTCAGCACCGATGTTCTGACCCGCCTGTTTTCCAACGACAATCTGGCATTGCGTACCATGCGTGATATCGGGCTCGGCCTTGTTGACCGTCTGCCGGTGATGAAAAACTATTTCATCAAACAGGCTGCAGGTTTCGGCAAGGAAATGCCGCGCCTGTTGCAGGGTGAAGCCATCTGACAACTTGTCAGAACATAAATTCGGTTCATTCTCTGGATATGCTGTTAAAGCGAACTATCTCTCGAAAAGCATTTCCGGCAAAAGTGGAAACCGGTTTTGCGTGAGGATAATGCGTAAAACAAAGAAATAGAGCGGTTCCTTTAATTCAGTCCCGCCCCGGAACCGCTCGGATCCAAGCCCACTCTCACCGAGGATAAGATGATGAACCGAACAGCGACTGCAATCTGGAACGGCGATCTGAAAACCGGTACAGGCAAACTAACCACGCAAAGCACCGCTTTGAGTGATCTTCCCTACAGCTTTAAATCCCGCACTGAAGATATCCACGGCCATGCCGGCACCAATCCGGAAGAACTGATCGGTGCTGCCCATGCCGGTTGCTTTGCGATGATGCTGTCTTCCCTGCTTTCCACCAACGGCACACCGCCAACGGAATTACAGGCAACGGCAACTATCAGCACCACGCCGAATGAAGGCGGTGGTTTTTCTATCGCCAAAAGCGATCTGACATTACGCGCCCGCGTCGCCAATATTTCAGAGAGTGATTTTCAGAAACTGGCCAAACAAGCCAAAGAAAACTGCCCTATATCGCGGGCATTGAATGCGCTGGAAATCAACCTGACAGCCACATTGCTTTAAAACATAGTCGCAATGAAAAAGCCGCCGGTCTGACCGGCGGCTTTTCTTATGCAGGCATGTGGCAGACAACTTCGATAATATGACCGTCCGGATCTTTAACCAGAGCGCTGAAATAATCCGCATGATAATTCGGGCGCACCACCGGCGCACTGTGCTCAGTGCCGCCAGCATCGACTGCAGCCTGATAGAAACGCTCAACCTCACCGCGCGTACCGGCAAGAAATGCCAGATGCATATGGCCTTTATAGGCTGAGCCTTTTTGTGAGCCGATCCAGAATTCCGGCCTGCCGTGGCGACCATAACCCTGCCAGTTACCAAATTCAGTGACAGCATCAATACCAAGCGGCGCCAGCGCAGCAGCGTAAAAAGCACGCGCTTTATCTTTATTGGTGACCATAAATCCGATCTGATCAAGCATAGCGGCCTCCGTCAATGGTTACGCAACTTATGCAGACACCAAACGCAGAAAACGCGCAAGAGTTGCAAGCTGATATGCGTAAATTTAAACGCGCTCAATCAGGCAGATTTATGAACCCAATAAAAAAGGCACCGCGAACGGTGCCTTTTAATATTTTGATTATTCGTCGCGATTACACGCGGCGTTCGACCATCATTTTTTGATTTCGCCGCCAAGAGGCGTGGAAGCCGCAGGCTGACAGGGAAACAAGAAAGAAGCGATTGCCGCGATTACACGCGGCGCTCGACCATCATTTTCTTGATTTCGGCAATCGCCTTCGCTGGGTTCAGACCCTTCGGGCAGGTCTGCGCACAGTTCATGATTGTGTGGCAACGATAAAGACGGAACGGATCTTCGAGGTTATCGAGGCGTTCGCCTTTTGCTTCATCACGGCTATCAATCAACCAGCGGTAAGCCTGCAGCAGCACGGCAGGTCCGAGGTAACGGTCACCGTTCCACCAGTAGCTCGGGCACGAGGTCGAGCAGCAGGCACAGAGAATGCACTCGTAAAGGCCGTCCAGCTTGGCGCGGTCTTCATGGCTCTGTAGCCACTCTTTCTGCGGCTCCGGAGAAACCGTTTTCAGCCATGGCTCAATCGAGCGATGCTGTGCATAGAAATGGCTCAGATCCGGCACCAGATCTTTCACAACCGGCATATGCGGCAAAGGATAGATCTTAACAGTGCCTTTGATATCTTCCATGCCTTTGGTGCATGCAAGCGTATTCGAGCCATCAATATTCATCGCGCAGGAGCCGCAAATACCTTCACGGCAGGAGCGGCGCAGCGTCAAAGTCGGATCGATTTTGTTCTTGATGTACAGAAGCGCATCGAGAACCATCGGGCCGCAATCATCAAGATCAACATAGAATGTGTCGAGACGCGGGTTCTGACCGTCATCCGGCGACCAGCGGTAAATCTTGAATTCACGCAGGTTAGTTGCACCCGCAGGCTTGTCCCAGACTTTGCCGGGACGGATCTGCGAATTCTTGGGAAGTGCCAGTTCTACCATTGCTCTTTCCCCTATCCTTAGTAAACGCGCGCTTTAGGCGCAATTTTAGCGAGGCTGATGCCGCCGTCTTCTTCCTTGACCAGCGGGTCAAGATGAACAGGACGGTAGCCGAGCGTTACCTTGCCGTCTGCCGAGAGCCAGGACAGCGAGTGCTTGCGCCAGTTCACGTCATCACGGTTCGGGAAATCTTCATGCGCATGGGCGCCACGGCTTTCCTTACGGGCTTCAGCGGCCACAACAGTGGTCATCGCATTGGCCATCAGGTTTTCCAGCTCCAGCGTTTCCATCAGGTCGGAGTTCCAGATCAGCGACCGGTCAGTCACTTTAATATCCGGCATTTCTTTCCAGATTTCAGCCATACGTTCACAACCCTGCTTCAGGGATTCCGAGGTACGGAACACAGCAGCATCTTCCTGCATGGTGCGCTGCATTTTTTCACGCAAGATCGCAGTCGGTGTGCCGCCGTCAGCAAAACGCAGACGATCGAAACGATCCATGATCTTGTCACAGGCAGCAACATTGAGATCAGGGATTTTAGCTTCACGGTCAATCACTTCACCGGCGCGGATTGCAGCCGCACGGCCGAAGACTACGAGATCGATCAGCGAGTTGGAACCAAGACGGTTTGCACCATGAACAGACGCACAACCGGCTTCACCAACAGCCATCAGACCCGGCTGTACACGATCCGGATTTTCTTCGGTCGGGTTCAGCACTTCACCCCAATAGTTGGTCGGCACGCCGCCCATATTGTAGTGAACAGTCGGCAGAACCGGAATAGGCTCTTTGGTCAGATCAACACCGGCAAAAATCTTGGCGCTTTCCGAAATACCCGGCAGGCGCTCATGCAGAATTGCCGGATCCAGATGATCCAGATGCAGATAGATGTGATCTTTGTTCTTGCCAACGCCGCGGCCTTCACGGATCTCGATGGTCATGCAGCGGGACACAACGTCACGCGATGCCAGATCCTTGGCGGAAGGTGCATAACGCTCCATGAAGCGCTCGCCTTCGGAGTTCACCAGATAGCCGCCTTCACCGCGTGCGCCTTCAGTAATCAGGCAGCCTGCACCGTAAATACCGGTCGGGTGGAACTGAACGAATTCCATATCCTGCAGAGGCAGACCTGCACGCGCAGCCATACCGCCGCCGTCACCTGTACAGGTGTGCGCGGATGTCGCTGAGAAGTAAGAACGACCGTAACCACCGGTGGCCAGAACAACCATTTTGGCAGAGAAACGGTGAATTGTACCGTCGTCGAGGTTCCATGCCACAACGCCGGTGCAAACACCGTCAGTCATGATCAGATCAAGCGCGAAATATTCAATAAAGAACTGCGCATTGTTCTTGAGCGACTGGCCGTAAAGTGTGTGCAGAATAGCGTGACCGGTACGGTCAGCAGCAGCACAGGTACGCTGTACCGGAGGGCCGTCACCGAAGTTCTGCATATGGCCGCCGAACGGACGCTGATAGATTTTGCCTTCCTCTGTACGGGAGAACGGCACGCCGTAATGTTCCAGTTCATAAACCGCCGCAGGCGCTTCACGAGCCAGATATTCCATGGCGTCTGTATCACCGAGCCAGTCGGAACCCTTAACAGTGTCATACATATGCCACTGCCAGCTGTCCGGACCCATGTTGGAAAGCGAAGCAGCAATACCGCCCTGCGCTGCAACCGTATGGGAGCGCGTCGGGAAAACCTTGGTAATACAGGCTGTTTTAAAGCCCTGCTCTGCCATACCCAGTGTTGCACGCAAGCCTGCACCACCGGCACCAACAACCACAACGTCAAATTTGTGATCAACAAAGGTGTATTTGCTGCCGTTAGCAGCTTTATCTTGAGTTGTTGCCATTTGGCCTATCAACCTCCGAAGCTGAGCTTGAGGATTGCAAATACACTCGCGCCGCCAACAACAATCGCAAAGAAGGTGTTGAGCATAACGCAAACAATCTTCAGGCCTTCGCCGTGAATATAATCTTCGATAATAACCTGCATGCCCAGACGCATGTGATAAACACCGGTCAGAACAAACAATGCCATAACAATCGCATTAAACGGATGGGCGATTGCAGCGCGGACTTCTGCATAACCTGCACCGTTGAGGCAGATAACCAGACCGATGAAATAAATCACCAGCGGCACGAGTGCGACCGCACTCATACGCTGTGTCCAGAAATGTCCGGTGCCTTCTTTTGCGGAACCAAGCCCGCGAACCTTACCCAGAGGGGTACGCATATCTTGCATAGTATCTGTCCTCTCAGCGCAGGCTGTAAGCCACAACCCAGATCAGGATTGTCGCAACAACTGAAAACACCACAGTCGCCCAGGCCATTTTGCTGGCGGTGTGTTTTTCGAGCCCTGCGCCCATATCCCAGATGAAATGGCGGATACCGCCCGCCAGATGCTGCATCAGCGCCCATGTATAGCCGAACAGAACGAGACGTCCGATCCATGAGCCGAACAGGCCGTTAATGAGGTTAAAGCAATCTTCACTGACCGCTGCGGAAATCAGCCATACGGCAAGCAATACGGTGCCGAAATAGAGTGCGCCGCCGGTGATGCGGTGAATGATCGACGTTGTCATGGTAATTGCCGGTTTATAAATCGACAAATGCGGTGACAGCGGGCGCTGGCTTTTGACTATTGGTCTTGTTGTCATAGCTATCCTGGTAAATGTTACCGATAAACAGGCCACGTTAAACACGCCGTTCTTTCGGCAAAATCTATGGTCTGTTCATGCCCAACAGAGCTCTCTTGTATGATGATCCTGCGAGCAGCATACAAGAAAACTCTGTCATTTTAACATGCTGCACAATTCACTGGCAAAATGCCCGGAGCCGCGCAGTAGAGCGAATACGGCCAAGATCGTTTAAAGGACGACCATGTTAGGGCTTATCTACTGCGGTTTTATCACCACGTCAAAGTCACAACCATGCGACCAGCCATGCAATTAGTCGCACCTGAGCAGAGAGATGACGTTTTAAACGGTTTTATGCGGCCTAATAACGGCCATCCGCGATAAAAATAAAATCCGGCGGCTGTTAAATTGTCCTGATTTTGAGCCGCCGGACTATCTTTAAAAGCACTTATTGCAGATGCGGCGCAAAACGAATCACAAAACTGCTCCAGTCAGCCGTAGCAGCAACCTGTTCATAGAGCTTGCGGCCGTCTTCCGGCTGGCGCGGTGCATTGAGCGCCAGTTTGCTCCATGACCGCTCTTCGGCCTTGTCGGCCAGCACATCAATCAGTGCTTTGGCGATGCCCTTTTTGCGGTGGTCATGATGCACATAAATATGATCGACCTGTCCGGCACGCATACCCGATACCGGCTCAGGCAGATCGTAGAAAATCACAAAGCCGACCAGCACACCGTCAAGCCGTGCTCCAAGCAGTTCGGCACTGCGATCCTGCAGTAGTTTTTCTGCATAATATTCATCCGGACGACGCGGTGCACCACGCTTCAGCGCCTGCGCATAATCAGCCAGCAAAGGGGCAAGCTCACGGGCATCACGTAAGTGAAGCAATGAAATATCAATAGCGTGATCCTGTGTCATAATAGTTTCCCTTTTGCGAATAAGAACCAGAGTAACCGCTTCTTTAAAAAACGCCAGTGCAATCAATGCCCTTTTAGCTGAAAAGAAAAACCCGCCCATTGATCTTACGCAATGAGCGGGTTTTTTCTTAGGTTGCCGAATTAATACCTGAAACAAAAAGCGGCAGGCGTCAGCGAAAATGGTGATTTCGAGAACCGACGCGCAGCGTACATAAAAGTACGTGAGCATCGGAAGCACAGAAATTGCCATTTGCAGCCAAGCATGGCGACTTTTAGATCAGGTATTTAGTTCCAGTCACGGATATCAACAAAATGCCCCGCCACAGCTGCAGCGGCTGCCATTGCAGGCGACACCAGATGCGTGCGGCCTTTAAAGCCCTGACGACCTTCAAAGTTACGGTTTGAAGTAGATGCACAACGCTCACCCGGCTTCAGGCGGTCGTCATTCATGGCCAGACACATCGAGCAGCCCGGCTCACGCCAGTCAAAGCCCGCTTCGATAAAGATCTTATCCAGACCTTCAGCTTCAGCCATTTCCTTCACAAGACCGGAACCCGGAACGATCATCGCATTAACAGTGGAGGCAACTTTCTTGCCTTCAACCATACGTGCAGCATCGCGCAGATCTTCAATACGGCCATTGGTGCAGGAACCGATAAAGACGCGGTCAATCGCGATATCGGTGATCTTGGTGCCAGGCTTCAGATCCATATATTCCAGCGCACGCCATTTCGATGAACGCTTGGTATCATCCTGAATATCATCCGGATTAGGCACCACATCGGTCACAAAAACCACGTCTTCCGGCGAAGAGCCCCAAGTCACAACCGGTGAGATTTCAGCGGCATCAAGGGTCACAATCTTATCGAAATGTGCGCCTTCATCGGAGCTCAGGGTCTTCCAGTAAGCCAGCGCCTGTTCAAACTGCTCGCCCTTAGGTGCGCGTGGCTTGCCACGGATATAATCAAAAGTCGTCTGATCCGGTGCGATCAGACCGGCGCGTGCGCCGCCTTCAATCGACATGTTACAGACCGTCATACGGCCTTCCATGGTCAAAGAGGTGATTGCATCACCGGCATATTCGATAACATAGCCGGTACCGCCTGCGGTGCCGATTTTACCAATGATTGCCAGTGTAATGTCTTTGGCGGTCACGCCTGCTGCCAGCTTACCATCCACACGCACCAGCATGTTTTTAGCTTTCTTCTGGATCAGGGTCTGGGTGGCCAGTACGTGTTCCACTTCGGACGTACCGATACCATGCGCCAGCGAACCGAAAGCACCATGGGTTGACGTGTGGCTGTCGCCGCAAACAATGGTCATGCCCGGCAGGGTGAAGCCCTGTTCAGGACCAACAATGTGCACAACACCCTGACGCTTATCGCGCTCGGAATAATATTCAACGCCGAACTCGGCCGCATTTTTGGCCAGAGCTTCAACCTGAATACGGCTTTCTTCATTCTTGATGCCGTTCACACGATCCGGTGATGTCGGCACGTTGTGATCCACAACAGCCAGCGTGCGTTCCGGATGACGCACTTTACGGCCAGCCATACGCAGGCCTTCAAAAGCCTGAGGGCTGGTCACTTCATGCACAAGATGGCGATCAATATAAAGCAGGCAGGTACCGTCATCCTGCTGATCTACCAGATGATCGTCCCAGATCTTGTCATAGAGTGTACGCGGCGCGCTCATGGCTCTTAGTATCCTTTGCAAGCGTTCTGCAGCTTTTAGCCTCCCGGCAATCACAGCACTGCAGAACCGATATGATTATGGTTCATATGCACCTGTCACAGCCTTACGTCAAGAAATGACAAGCGGAACAGGGTGTCGCAGCAAGATTATTACCTAACCAGCATTTAATCTTTACGAATAGAAAAAGGGCGACCCTGAGGCCGCCCTTATCCTTGAAAACTTTATAATCGCTTTGCGTCCGGAATAAACCGGCGCCGGCAGAATATTATTCTGCAGCTGCAGCCTTGGCAGCAGCATCACGCTCAGCAGCGCGCTTGTCTGCTTCACGTTCAGCTTTCGAACGATTGTCTTTTTTCTCAACGATACGGGCAGCCTTACCGGTAAGGCCACGAAGGTAGTAAAGTTTCGCGCGACGTACTTTACCGCGACGAACAACTTCAACGCCTTCAACCAGCGGAGAATAAACAGGGAATACGCGCTCTACACCTTCGCCGTAAGAAATCTTACGAACGGTGAAGCTTTCCTGCAGACCTGCGCCCGAACGTGCAATGCAAACGCCTTCGTAAGCCTGTACACGTGTACGTGTGCCTTCAGTTACGCGTACGAGAACGCGAACTGTGTCACCGGCGTCAAATGCAGGAAGAACGCGCTTTTCAGCAATCTTTGCAATCTGTTCAGCTTCGAGCTGCTTAATAATGTTCATAGTTTTAATCCTTCTGATTCTTCTCGAACAGTCAGAGCGCTATCACTTGCAAAACAGACTTTGCCGTCATGCTATGCCGCAAAGGCAGGAGCGGTTTCACTACTCATTGATTTCAGGTCAACGAAAATCGGATTTCAGGAAATCCCGAAATGTGAGGCGGCAATACACCATTACCGCCCGTGAATCAACTCACCTCTGCAAGAAGTTCTGATTCAGTTGCGGCCAATCCGCCCCAAATGCGTATCCTGAAACGCAGAGGCATATTTCAGCCCGTAGCCGAGTATCCGGTCGAATGCGATATGTGCCGCCCAGATCAGCACATAAGGCCACAGCCAGTCCTGCCCTGACAAATGCATAATCAGGCCGAGCGCGGCAACGCCCAGAAAACTATGCCCTGCATTATAGACCAGCGCGCCGGTGCGATTACCAAAAGCATAGCCCGCCATGGTCAGATCCGGCACCAGAAACAGCGCTGCGAACAACCACCAACTCGCGCCGCTTTGGGCGTAAAGCCACAAAACAATCAGAAAAACAGCTGCATATTCCGCACGTCTCAGAATCTGCATCATTTGCTCCTGTTCTGATAAGCCTCCCACAGATCGGGACGGCGCTCACGGGTAATGCGCTTGGCTTCTTCCAGCCGCCACTGATCGACAGCCTTATGATTACCCGACGTCAGGACGGCCGGAATAGAGCGGCCTTCCCATTCCTGCGGACGGGTATAATGCGGATGCTCAAGCAGACCGGTTTCAAAACTCTCGGTTTCACCGGATTCATGATTGCCCATCACACCCGGAATCAGGCGGACAATCGCATCCAGCAGCACAATCGCACCGGTTTCACCACCGGAGAGAATATAATCCCCGACGGAGACTTCCATCAGATTGCGTGCTTCGATAACGCGCTCATCCACGCCTTCAAAGCGCCCGCAGAGAATCACTGCGCCCTCGCCTGCAGCCAGCTCGCGCACCAGTTCCTGCGTCAGTTGCCGCCCGCGCGGGCTCATCAGGATACGCGGACGATTATCCTGTTCTAAGCTATCAAGCGCTCTGGCCACAACATCCGGTTTCATCACCATACCGGCACTGCCGCCAGCCGGTGTGTCATCAACCATCCGGTGTTTATCGAAAGCAAAATCCCTGATCTGGACGGTTTCGAGCTGCCATTTATCATCGCGTAAGGCGCGGCCTGCAAGCGCGGCACCCAGCGGCCCCGGAAACATTTCAGGATAAAGGGTCAGGACAGATGCTTTAAACGCCATTACCGCGCCCATCCGTCATCATCAGTCTCAGGTGACTCAGGCTCATCGCCCTCCTCATCTGCAGATGTTGAGCCATCATCAACGAGACCCGCAGCCAGCGGATCAATCAGAATTGCGCCTTCTGCCATCAGAATTTCAGGCACAGAAGTCAGTGTGAACGGGATCATAACCGGCTTTTTGCCGCTTTCTTTGATTTCCAGCACATCGCCGCCGCCGAAATTGAACACGGCAGAGACTTTACCATAGGACACGCCTGCACTGTCGCGCACGGTCAGGCCAATCAGGTCGGTGTAATAAAATTCATCTTCATCAAGATCCTGCGGCAGCTGCGCATGATCGACATAAAGCTCTTTACCATTCAGCGCTTCCGCCGCATTGCGGTCATCAATTCCGGCAAAACGCACCACGACCACAGTTTTGCTCGGACGGATCGACAGGATTTCATAGCTTTTACCGGATGCATCATAGAGCAGACCATAGGACCCCAGATCCAGCGGGTCGCCCGTATAGGTTTTAACGCGCACTTCCCCTTTGATGCCATGGGCTGCACCAATAACGGCGAGCTGAACCGGATTATCAAGATTTGCAACCCGCAACGGGCTGCCCTTTTTCTGAGAAGACATGAAAAACCTTAAACTGTGGCGGCAACGGTTCCGTAACCCGACCATGAGAAACTCTATTTTTATTAGGATAACCGGATTACAGATTCAATCCATGCAAACTGCCAAAACAGAAACCACAAAAACAGAATTTCTGATTATCGCTGCGCCCGACCTCAATCAGGCGCGTCAGGACTGGCTCGGCAGCCTAACCAACAGCCGCAGACTGGCTGCCCATACACTGGATGCCTATGAGCGCGATACCCGTCAGTTTTTGCAATTCATGACCGGTCATCTGGGCACACCACCGGCGCTGAAAGATGTCTCGCAATTACGTATTGCAGATCTGCGCTCCTATCTGGCCTCGCGTCGCAATGACGGTGCCGGTGCCCGCACCCTTGGCCGCGGTCTTGCCGGTGTGCGCTCACTACTGCGCTATTTAGAAAAACAAGGGCTGGCCAATGCAGCCGGTGCCAGTGCCATCCGTGCGCCGCGCCAGCCGAAATCCCTGCCAAAACCTTTAACCGCAGAGGCAGCACGACGGGTTGTAGACAAACAACAGCAACTGGCGGAAGAGCCGTGGATTGCCGCACGCAATGCTGCGGTTCTCACTTTACTCTATGGCTGCGGACTGCGCATTTCCGAAGCCCTTGGCCTGACACCGGATATGATAGCTGATACAACTGCCCGCTCCCTGACTATTCAGGGTAAAGGCGGCAAAAGCCGTCTTGTACCGCTGCTGCCCGTTGTTCATCAGGCAATTGCCGAATATCGCCGTCTTTGTCCTATGCATTTAGCTGACGGTATGCCACTGTTTCGCGGCGCCAAAGGCGGTGTACTCCATGCCGGTATTATTCAGCGGGAAATGCAAAAAATGCGCATCTCGCTCAACCTGCCGGAAACAGCTACACCCCATGCTTTACGGCATTCTTTTGCGACCCATCTTCTGGCGCGCGGCGGTGATCTGCGCACCATTCAGGAACTGCTTGGCCATGCCAGCCTTTCCACCACACAGGTCTATACCGGCGTGGATACCGATCGTTTGCTGGAGATTTACGATAAAGCGCATCCCAGAGCGCATTCAGGGCATAATCATCAATAGCGGCAGAAAATCTCTGATCTTTCTTGACAAGCATGTGATCAGCAGCGATTGACTTGGTTTAAGTGTTTCAAACGGAAGCACCGTCATGAGAAGAAGACGATGCCGAACCAAAATAAAAAAGCTGAACAGATCAATCTGCGCAGCCAAGCCGAAGAAATTAAAGCCCTGCTGAACCAGCGCCCTGTGGTGCTCGTCGGGCTTATGGGCGCAGGAAAATCCACCATCGGCAAGAAAATGGCCTCGATGCTGGAACTGCCGTTTTTCGATCTCGATACGGAAATCGAAAATGTCTCCCGTATGAGCGTTACAGAATTATTTGCCTCCTATGGCGAGCCGGAATTCCGTGATCTTGAACGCCGCGTTATGCAGCGTCTGCTGGAAGGCGGATCAATGATCCTCGCTACCGGCGGCGGCGCTTATATGAATGAACAAACCCGCGAGAATATTGCCTCTGCGGGCATTTCAGTCTGGCTCAATGCGGAACTGGATGTGCTGATGGAGCGCGTGCTGCGCCGTCATGACCGCCCGCTGCTGAAGAATGATGACCCGCGTGCGGTGATGCAGAAGCTGATGACCGAGCGTTATCCGGTCTATGCCACCGCTGATCTGAGCATCATGTCGCGCGATGAAAAGCGTGAAGTGATTGCACAGGAAGTGATCACCTTGCTGCTTAATCATTTACGCAAGTCAGAACCAATCCAAGACTAAATCATAATCACGAGTATCTCCCATGACATCTGCCGGACATATCGCAACCGAAACCGTTCATGTATCTCTGGGAGACCGTTCTTATGACATTCTCATCGGCAGCGGTCTGATTGCGCGCGCCGGTCAGGAAATTGCCTCGCGCCTGCCGGGTATCCGCGCAGCCGTTGTCACCGATGAAAATCTGGCAAAACTGCATCTGCCGTCGCTACTCAACGCTTTGGAAGCGGCCGGTATTACTGCGACACCGGTTGTGGTTGCTGCCGGTGAAAAGTCCAAAGGTTTTTCCACGCTTGAAACCGTGACCAATGAAGTGCTCAAAGCCCGTCTTGAGCGCGGCGATGCTGTGATTGCTTTTGGTGGCGGTGTGATCGGTGATCTTGCCGGTTTTGTTGCCGGTATTGTTCGCCGCGGCATGAATTTCATCCAGATCCCGACTTCACTGCTGGCACAGGTTGATTCTTCTGTCGGCGGTAAAACCGGTATCAACACCGCTTACGGTAAAAATCTTGTCGGCGTTTTCAACCAACCGCAACTGGTGCTGGCCGATACGGATATTCTCGACACGCTGAGCAAACGCGAATTCGCCGCCGGTTATGCGGAAGTTGCCAAATACGGCCTGATCGATCAGCCGGAATTTTTCGCATGGCTGGAAAATAACTGGCAGGACGTCTTTGCGGGCGGCGCGGCGCGCCAGCAAGCCATTGCTACCTCCTGCCGTGCCAAAGCAGCCGTTGTTGCCCGCGATGAGCGCGAAACCGGTGACCGTGCCCTGCTCAATCTCGGCCATACATTCGGCCATGCGCTGGAAACCGCCACCAATTATGATTCTTCGCGCCTCGTGCATGGTGAAGCCGTTGCCATCGGCATGGTACTGGCGCACCAGTTCTCCGCACGTCTCGGTCTGATTTCAGAAGATATTGCTATGCGGGTAGAAAAGCATTTGAAAGCTGTCGGCCTGCCGGTTTCGATGAAAGAGATTGCCGGACTGCCTTCCGCAGATGTGCTGATGTCTTATATCGCGCAAGACAAAAAAGTGTCGCGCGGTTCGCTGACTTTCATTCTGACCCGCGGTCTTGGACAGTCTTTCATCGCCAAGGATGTCAATGCTGCGGACGTACAGGCTTTCCTGCAGGAAAAACTGGCTTAAAACTCCGTATCATCAATTTAAAAAACCGGTCGCAAATGAGTTTTGCGGCCGGTTTTTGTTTAAGCGCTTATGGCTTGTGGCACACAATGCCGACCAGACGCCGCACCAGCGGCAGCACCAGTAACAGCACCGGAAATGCCACGACCCACGACAGCCCCCATGCGGGCATCCAGTGTGACAGAAGATCAGCCCTGAACCCGAGATTCTTCAGTGTGGCGATCAGCGACACAACAAAAGTCATTAGCACGGAAAGGATGAACGGCATCACAACCGGAATATAACGTGCCGGAAGTTTCGGAAAAACAAGAACAGATTTAGAAGATTGCATAATCATTTCCGTAAAATTGCGGTCTCACACATACGCATCCGTCCTGTCAGAACAGGAGAAGCCGGTGCAAGACCGGAAAACATGCGTTGCTTAACGTTAGACGCTTACGGAAGAGCCAAAAGCTCACTGCTGCCTCATAACAGCAGATCACAAAGGAAACAAGTAACCGCAAACATCCGGTTACTTGTTTTTCATCATCAGGCCGGTTTGCGGGTACGACGGGTCGGCTCCCCAGGGGCGCTCGGCTCCAGCGCAATCGCATGCAAGCCACTCTGCAGTTCTTCATCAAGCTGCGCATTAATCGCACGGTGACGGTCAACACGGCTCAAACCTGTAAAAGCCTCCGCCACAATTACAACGCGGTAATGTGTTTCACCGGTACCGTCGAAAACCTCCTCATGACCGCCGTCTGTGTGATGATGACCGGCATGAAGATGACTTTCATTGATGACATCAAGCAACACAGGCTGAAAAGCCTCAGATAGTTTTGCGGTAATCCGTTCTTGACGCGTCAAAGGAATAGACATTCTGATCTCCTGCCCCCATATAGGGACTATGTTATGTGCATGCGTTACCGTTACGGTATACATAATGCAGCTAAATCCCGATTTCACGTCCGCTTCGACTCTCGGCCCCGCAGGGTTCGGTCATGCATCGTGAAATGTCAATTCTTGTATCACCAGATCTGACCCCGTAATATTGATATCATGGCAACGAATTCAAAATTTTTTGACAGCATCCGCATCGGCTCCCGTAAGGAAGATAAAAAACCGGCTGGCCCGCAGTGCCAGTGGGAAGGATGCGAAGCAACCGGCACGCACAAAGCCCCTGCAGGCGGTGCGCGTGAAGGTATGTACCTGCATTTCTGTCTGGATCATGTCCGCGAATATAATAAAAACTTTAATGCCTTCTCGGGGCTGAGCGACGAAGAAATCGCCAAGTTCCAGAAGAATGCGGCCGTTGGCGACCGCCCGACATGGACAACAACCAAAAACTCCACCTCGCGCCAGTCCGCACCGCAATTTGCGCGTATGCGTTCCGGCACCGCGGCCTATCACAACAAGATCCGCGATCCGCTGAACCTGTTTGTGCAGACCCGTGCCCGCGCCGAAGCTGCCACCCCGACCAGACGCCCGCGTCCGCTCG
>JAIRVW010000004.1 GCA_031253705.1 Brucellaceae bacterium | reverse complement strand
CAGCAATGAAAATGCAATCCGTATTCTGAATAGTCGCAACGAAATACGTGGCGATCTGAATTCAGGCCTGTCAGTCCTGAGCCATAGTTTCGGCAATCTCTCCGGTGACGGGGATGTTTACGGAAACTCGAACTTTGATTCAAACAAACTGACGAGCAACCAGAACAAGATTGAAATCAAAGGCGATCACAATAAGGTTCTCGGCAATGTCAATGCAGGTTCGGCACAGCTAACGCACAGTTTTGCCAGCCTGAAAGGCGGTGCGCAGGGCTCTATCTACGCCAATAATAATGAACTTTACAGCAATCAAAACTCCATCGAGATCGACGGTAACAACAATAAAATTGAAGGCGATTTAGTAGCTGGTCGCGCCGCGATCCGGTTCCTTGTTGATGATATCAGTGCTGTGACCGCATTGGATATTCAGGCCAGCAGCTCGAAAATGACAGCCAACAATAATCAGATCAGTCTGAACGGCAGCAACACATTCGGCGGTGGTATCTATGGTGGGTATATCGGCTTCGATCTGGCTGATGCATCTGCCACTTACGGAAAGATCAAGATCAGCACCAGCATCAATGACGTCAAAGCCATCAACAATACCGTCAGCATATCCGGCAATAACACGATCAATAGTAAAGACAGTGCAATTTATGGCGGCTATTTATCTTACAGCACCATTGACGGTAAAGATTACAAGCCGCAGAAGTTTGATACATTCACCGGCAATGTCCTGAATTTTGAAAACCTGAAACCGATCACCATTGGTACAATCGGAAATTTCCAGACGTATAACTTTGCACTCAATCCCGCATTCGCCAATTCGGACACGGCGTTGATTAGCGCTGACCGCATTATTCTGGGTACCAACAGCGATAATTCCAGCGGACGTAGCCCCGTGAAATCCGATGTTTATGTGACAGGCATTCACTCCGGAAAAGTATTACCTAAAGGCACTGAGTTCCTTCTGATGCAAGGTACGATTGAAGGTAAAGGGCAAGGCTATTATCTGGAAGGCATTGAACAGGTACGGCAAGGCATTTCATTGCTCTATGATGTTGAAACCAAAGTAGACGAGACAAATGGCCGCGTTACCGCTGTCATTCAGACCGGTCATGACGACGATGATGATGACGACGACGATGGCAAAGACCCGAAAGTCAATCCGCAGCTGAAGTCACTGCTTGAAGGTAATCTTTCCGGCCTGATGCTGATCACCAGACAGGCCGATAATATTGCTGACAACACCTTTAATGCGATCAGCGAGCAGAACAGACATAAAGGCTTAGTGCCCTTTATTCAGGCTTCCGGCCATACCAGCCGCTATAAGACCGGTTCGCATATTGATGCGAACGGTGCCCGAGTCACGGCAGGTCTGAGCTATCAGGCGGATCAGCTGACAGCCGCGGCTTTCTTTGAATATGGTACAGCAGATTACGACAGCTACAATTCCTTTGCGAATGCGGCTGATGTCCACGGCAAAGGTGACAACCGTTACTATGGTGCAGGCCTCTATGGCCAGTATGACTTTGCAAATGGCTTCTATATGGATGGTTCTTTCCGCGGCGGTCGTCTGCGCACAGAATATTCAACCCGTGACATTCGCAATGCTGCAACCGGTGAGGCAGCCGGTTATACTTTGAACGGCAATTATATGAGCGCGCATGCCGGCACAGGCTATATGTTTGATCTCAACGAGGCCAATCAGCTCAATACGTCTTTGAAATATCTGTGGTCAAAAACCAGCAGCCATGATCTGACGATCGCCGGAGATCCTATTCATTTTGACAGCCTGACATCCAGCCGGCTTCGCCTGAATGCGGAAAATCAGTATAAATACAATCAAAGCTGGTCATTCCTCGCCGGTATGGGGCTGGAATATGAATTTGACGGTAAAGCAACAGGCACAACCTATGGCCGTTTTGATATCGACCCTGCGAGCGTGCGTGGTTTCACAACAATCGGCACGCTGGGTGTCCGGTTTCAGCCGACAGCCAACGACCGTTTCAGTGTTGATCTGAAAGGAAACGCCTATCTCGGTAAACGCGAAGGCGGCAATCTGTCGGTTAAAGTGCAATATGCATTTTAACCAAATGCCGGTCTGCCAGACAGACAAGCGGTATAAATTTACCTGAAGCAGACGGGGCGCTGATCTTACTCAGAAGACCAGCGCCCCGTCTGACTTTCCGATACTTATAAAAGCAATGTATTCGTGCCTTTTTATTTAATAAAATTTTCAACCGGACAATAAGATCACCACAAATTAAGCTAAAACCCGTGATGAATTATCCGCATAACAATGCGACAGGCACGATAAATCATGGCTCCAACGGATGACCAATCCAATTCCGAACACTATGCCGCTCAGCAACCGGCACCAACACAACGCTTCCGCCGGATAAGGCAATATCAACATTTTTTACTGCCCGTTGCAGGGCTGCTGATTATTCTTCTGGCTATTTATGTGCTGGAAAACATGCTGCAGAACACCTCCCGTTCGCAGACCATGGCGGCCTTTCATACGATTCCGTGGAGTACAATCGGCCTTGCGGTGTTTTTCACCATCCTCAGCTATGCGGCCGTAGCCCTTTATGATGTTGTAGCGGTTGAAACAATTGCTCCCGGCCAGATCCCCAAACGGCTTGCGGCCATTGCAGGCTCTGCCGGCTATGCCATTTCCAACGCACTCGGCTTTTCCCTGCTCACAGGCGGTGCACTGCGCTACCGCATCTATGCCGCAGAAGGCATCAGCCTTGCGGATATCGGGAAAATTGTCGGCACGTCATGGTTTGCAATCTGGTTTGCTCTGATCATTATGGTCGGTGCGGCAATGCTGATCGACCCGCAGGATGTGCCTTGGCTCTCGTCCCTTGATCCCCGTCTTGACCTCATCGCCGGTCTTGTCATTCTCGGCGGCATCGTCTGGCTGATCTATTGGCTGTCCCATAGCGGGCGGCAGATCACCATCGGCTCTTTCAGCCTGCGCCTGCCAAATTCCAAAGGCGCGCTGCTGCAAATCTTTGCAGGTCTGGTCGATGTCGGCGCTGCGGCGGCGACACTCTATGTGCTGATGCCCGCCGACGCTGTGCCAAGCTTTGCCATTTTCACCATTGTCTATGTGATTGCAGTCGTGCTCGGTATTGCCAGCCATGCACCGGGTGGTCTTGGCGCCTTTGAAGCAACAATCATTGCCGGTTTAGGTCTCAGCGATCATCCGGATGCCATTGCGGCACTGCTTGCCTATCGTGTGATCTACACAGTTTTACCACTGGTAACGGCAGCTTCAGGCCTGTTGATCTGGGAGATCATGCGCCGCCGCCAGATGCTCGGCACACAGGCACGGCAGGCCAAACGCTTTGTCGAGCCGCTGATCCCGGGGCTGACTGCCAGTATCATCTTTCTGGGCGGTATCATCCTGCTGATTTCCGGTGCCACACCGGACAAGCGTTATCGTGTGGAACTGCTCTCTGATATTCTGCCCGAGTTTCTGGTGGAAATGTCCCATCTGGCCGCCAGTCTGGTCGGTGTTACACTGCTGATTGTGGCACGCGGACTGGCAAAGCGGCTGGAACGGGCATGGATTGCCGCGATGGTGCTGCTTCTGAGCGGTGCCGTGCTGTCTCTCACCAAAGGGCTGGACTGGGAGGAAGCAATTATCCTTTGCCTCTTTGCCCTCACCCTCTGGGGCTTTCGCGATTCATTTTACCGTCGCCCCATCTCAGGCACATTCGAACTCAGCTGGGACTGGACAGTTACCGTCGGCACGACCCTGATTGTCTCCACATGGCTCGGCTTCTTCGTTTACCGCCATGTCGAATATTCCAATAATCTGTGGTGGGATTTTGCATGGAACAGCAATGCCCCGCGCTTTTTACGTGCCACCGTACTGGTCTTTGTATTTGTGGCAGCGCTAGGTCTGCATGTTCTCATCAACCGCAACAGCCACCGCAAGCGCCATATTGATTATTCAATTCCCGATGCCGTGTCCGAGCTGGTTGCCGCCTGCCCGCATACAGATGCGGCGCTGGCAATGATTGGTGACAAACAGTTTATCCTTGCACCGGATGACAGCGCCTTCATCATGTATGCCCAGTCCGGCGGCAGTCTGATTGCGCTGGGCGAACCGGTCGGCAATCAACAAACCGGCAAAGAACTGGCATGGTCTTTCCACGCATTGGCGGACAAGCTGGCATTGCGCACCGTATTTTACGGCGTTGGCCCGCAAAGCCTGCCTTTGTTTCTGGATATGGGGCTGGTTGCCCTCAAGCTCGGGGAAGTCGCACGGGTCGATCTGACCAGCTTCTCGCTCGAAGGCCCGAACCGCCAGCCCTTCCGTTATGCAGACCGTAAGGTCAGCAAAGACGGCCTTGTTTTTGAAGTTCTTCCCGCCGCAGATGTCCCTCCTCTATTGCCGAGACTGCGTGAAATCTCTGATGCATGGCTTGAGTTCAAATCCGGCAGTGAAATGGGTTTTTCACTTGGCTATTTTGACGAGGATTATCTCAAGCGCTTTGATCTCGCGGTACTGAAACAAGGTGACGAGATTGTTGCTTTCGCCAATCTGTGGCGCGGCGGGGAACAATATGAAATCACCGTCGATCTGATGCGCTATATGCCCAATGTTCATAAGCTGCTGATGGATGCACTCTTTGCCAAGTTGCTGATGTACAGCAAAGAGCAAGGCTATAAATGGTTTAATCTCGGTGCCGCCCCGCTCGCAGGCCTAAGCGGCAGCAGACTGGCATCGCGCTGGAACCGCTTTGGCTCTTTCATCTACAGACGCGGCGCTGATCTTTATCATTTTGACGGGCTCAAAGCCTTCAAGGAAAAATTTGATCCGGTCTGGACACCCCATTACATGGTTTGTCCGGGTGGCTTTGAAACACCGCGTGCGCTGATTGACGTAACCACGCTCATCAACGGCAGTCCTCTGGAGTTTATACGCAAATGAAGAAGCTGTTATGGACGGTTACAGGACTTGTTTTACTGTCAGCTGCCGCCGGTTATATTGCCCTGCATCCGGCTAAAGTGAGCCTCTTATGGGCCAATCTGACCGGTACGGAAAAGCCGGTTATGAAAGTCAGCGCCGAACGGCTGACGGATATTCCTGTCTACATGCCTGACAATGATCCGGCAGGACTTGCCATTCTGATCAGCGATCAGAATGGCATCGGCGACAAAGAGCGGCGTTTTACCGATGCGATGCTGGCGCGCAATCTGATTGTTCTGCCGGTTAATCTGAAAACATGGCAGGCCGTGTTGGATAAAGAAGACGGCGAATGTAACTATCTGGATTCAGATCTTGAGGCGATCACCAAGGAAGCGCTGCGCGCGCTTGACCTCAATACCTATTTCCATCCGGTTGTGACCGGTATCGGGCAAGGTGCGACCATTGCCTATGCCGCCGCCTCGGACTCGCCCAGTGCCACGATTGCCGGTGCGGTTGGCATTGATCCCGCTCCGGCGAAAACACGCGTGCCGTCCTGCACCGAGCAGGCCAATGCTAGTAAAGCGGCAGATGGCGGCTTTATCTATGAATATGGCAAAGAGCTGCCTGCACCGGCCATGCTGCTTGCAGAACAGGGGCTGAATGCCAATAATGCGGAG
>JAIRVW010000373.1 GCA_031253705.1 Brucellaceae bacterium | reverse complement strand
CTGCAAATGCTGTGCGATAAATTCTGATGTCTTGAATTCCGACAATCCGATTTCCGGCATCGCATGTAACTGATGACGGATATTAATCAGCTCCGGCAGAAAACTGCTGAAGTCAAACTTGTTCATTTTCTCACTCCCGAAATGCACAACCGCTCCGGTATATGCATTTTATGTATCAGTCATTTTCCCGCACAGAGCCGCATCACAGCACGATCAACAGGTGTTAAAAGAAGGCGCTCCCTTTTAACAACAGGCAAGTTTCTACGACTCTCATCTGTTGTAAAACGATGTCATGCCGGAGCAAAGCTCTTTTATAAAAAGTTTTCGTAAGATTTTATATTACAGCGCTTTCGCTTTGCTCTTGCCGCAACTGCTGACCTCTCATAAAGATTAAATCCTGCATAAAGACGGGCAAAATCCGCAAACTTGCAGACACGGCTTTTTCATCAAAACTTGTTGTCACCGGAGCAGAATGTGCGTTTTTCAATCAGCCTGATGTCTGCAGCTCTTCTGACCCTGTCGGCCTGTGCATCCAAGGATGTCGGCCCGATCAACAGTCATGAAACCACGATCCACAGCAAGAGAACGGATTATATTGCTGATCACGGCAATGACGGCTCCACCGTTGTGGCACTGGCTTTTTCCGGTGGCGGCACGCGCTCTGCGGCTTTTGCCTATGGGGTATTACAGGCGCTGGATGACATCGTCATTGATGAATATCCTTATAAACGCCGGTTGATTGAAAATGTAAGACTGGTGTCCGGAGCATCCGGTGGTGCCGTTGCCGCTGCCTATTACGGCATGACCGGCCCTGATCATTATCGTGATTTCCGCGAGAAATTCCTCTATCGCAATGCCGAAGCGGGGCTGCGCACTTCATTGCTGCCGCCGGAAAATGTTGCACGGGCAATCGGCGGCGGTTTGAATGACCGCAACGGACTTTCTCAATGGCTGGATGCAAATCTGTTTCACGGCAAAACTTTCGCCGCGCTCAGACGCAGCGATGCGCCGACAGTCTGGATCACCGCTTCCGATATTTATAACCGCACACCTTTTCATTTCACCTATGACACTTTCGATGCTTTGTGCAGCGATCTGGACAAAGTCCGCCTTGCCGATGCGGTCAGTGCCTCGGCTGCTGTCCCTGTGGCTTTTGCACCGGTTGTGGTGTCAGCCAATCAAAAACAATGCAATTATCAACCACCGCAATGGCTGAAAGACACGCTTAACAATCCGGATGTTTCCCTGCGGCTCAATGCCTATGCACGCAGTCTCTATGCCTATCGCAATGATCCGCAGCAGCATTACATCAAGCTGCTCGACGGTGCGCTGACCGATAACATCGGTGTCACACCTTTTGCTCTGGCGCGTGCAGCAGCCAAAAACCCGCATGGCCCTTTATCTCCGGCAGAGGCTGTGAAACTGCGCAAGCTGATCTTCATTGTCGCCGATGCCGGAACGGAAGGCGAAGAGCCATGGGTTAAGACCATTCACGGCCCGATTTTGCCGGAAGTCGCTGCGGCAACAGCCTATACTGCGATCTCCGCTTCGGTGCGCGATGGTTTTGATGCACTGAAATTTGCCACGAACCAATGGCAAAAAGAACTCATTGATTATCGTTGTTCTTTACCACTGACAAAGGTCAAAGAATATCGTGGTAGTTTGCAGGGCTGGAATTGCAAAGACCTGTCGCTGATTGTTGAAGCGGTGAGCTTTCGTGATCTGGACGGGCCGACCCAAAACAATCTCAACAGGATTCCGACCCGTTTCAAGCTGCCGAAACAACAGGTTGATCTGGCTGTTGCCTCCGGACACAAAGCCGTTATGCAACATGAGAGAATCCAGAATGCCATTCTCGACATTCAGAAATTTGCCGATGTCAGGAAGTCTGAACAGGTATCTCCTGTGAAACGAACAGCCGCTTTACCTGTTTTCCATTAAACGCGCCGTAGTTTATAATCAGCGGCCACGGCCTCCAATATCCGGTTATGTCAATGCAAGATCTTTTCTCGAACCTGATCCCCGCTCTGCCTGAACGGGAAACACTCGCCGAAGGTGCAGTTTTATTGCGCGGAGAAGCTCTAAACCATGAACGTGACTTGCTTTCCGCGCTTGCACAAATAACCGCGCGGGCTGCGTTCCGGAATATGGTAACGCCGGGCGGTTTTACGATGTCTGTTGCGATGACCAATTGCGGGCCGCTTGGCTGGGTCAGCGACCGCAGCGGCTATCGCTATAGTCCGGTTGACCCGCTGACCGGTGAAAACTGGCCAACAATGCCGGAGTGTTTTTTGAAGCTGGCACAAGATGCGGCAGCCAAAGCCGGTTATCAGAATTTCATACCGGATGCCTGTCTCATCAATCGCTACGAGCCGAGGAACAAGCTCTCACTGCATCAGGACAAAGATGAGAAAAGCCCTGAACATCCCATTGTCTCAGTCTCGCTGGGACTGCCAGCTACATTTCAGTTTGGCGGCTTGAAACGCACCGATCCGGTGCTCAAATATGCTTTACAGCATGGTGATGTCGTCGTGTGGGGCGGGCCGTCGCGTCTCTATTATCACGGAATTACCCCATTGAAAGATGGTGAACACCCGCTTCTTGGCCGTACCCGCATCAATCTGACCTTCAGAAAAGCCGCCTGATTTGAAAATAAGATTTGCAGTGCAGGAACTAAGTTCACGCGATACCCTGTGATCCATTCAAAGAAAGGTAAAGCCGTGAACAAGCACGCCCGCATAGACAAACTCCTTGACGACCCGCGCTGGCAAGCTGTGCTAGAACGCGATCCGGAAGCTGACGGCCA
>JAIRVW010000338.1 GCA_031253705.1 Brucellaceae bacterium | reverse complement strand
ATTGCATCCGGTCTGGAAGCAATTGAAAACCGCCTCACCGGCGAGCTTAGCGGCATTGAAACCCGCATTGCGCAGACAGCCACACATACCAGCGATGTGCTGGGTGCGCATAGTGAAGCCTTCAGCGCCCGCGTTCTGGAAAATCTTTCCGGCACCGAAGCCCGCCTCACTGAACGTGCGGAAGCGATTGCCTCCGGCATCAATGATGTCAGCAACCGTCTGACCGGCGATCTCAGCGGCATTGAAAGCCGTATCGCACAGACCGCAGCCCATACCAGCGATGTGCTGGGTGCGCATAGTGAAGCCTTCAGCGCCCGCGTTCTGGAGAATCTTTCCGGCACCGAGGCACGCCTGACTGAACGCGCTGATGCTATTGCCATGGGTCTCGGCGAAATCGGTTCGCGCATTACCGGTGAACTCGGTGCAATCGAATCCCGTATCTCTGATGCAACGCAGAACACCTCTGCCACGCTGCAGGATCGTACCCGTGAGCTCAATGCCGTTCTCGCTGCCCGCTCGCAGGAAATCACCCGCATTCTCGCAGATACAGCTGAACCTCTGGTACAGCGCCTTGCCGATAGCGGTCAGGGTCTGGCCAGCCAGCTCGAACAGGCAACCCATGCGGCAACCGATCGTCTGCGCTCTGAAAATGCAGCTCTGGTCAATGCACTGGCAAGCCGTACAGCGGAAACCATTTCCGCCGTTCAGGAAGCCAAGTCCAACCTGTCGCAGGGTGTTGGCGGTTTGATTGATCGTCTCGCAAGCTCTAATGCGGAACTCGGCCAGCTGATCGACAAAGCAACCCTCAACCTCAACGACATTGACACCCGTCTGGTTGAAACCACCTCGAATTTTGCAGACAGCACCAACCGCGCTGCGCAGATTTTCTCCAGCTCCAGTGTTGTGATCGACAACAATATCGGCGCCCTGCGCTCCCTGTCCGGCAATACGTTGGCGCAGATCTCGGATATCGCCAAGCGCTTTGAAGATCACAGTGCCGTCCTGTCCCGTGCATCCGACCTGATCAATGCTGCTCAGAACGGCCTCAATGACACGCTTGCCGACCTTGATGATGCGCTGGAACGCCTCTCTGCAGGTATGATCGACAAGTCGGAAAACATTTAGAAAGTGATGCAGGGTTTTGAATACCTTTTCACTTCCGCTCTGGAACGCACGGAAGGCCGCACCCGCAATTCAACAGAACAGCTGCGTGCAGCGATTTCCGAAGTTGTGGAACAGGCGTCTCAGAAATTTGCTTCGGCAACCGATGATATCCGCCGCTCGGCAGCGGAAATCCGCGGTGAGCTGGATGCAACCCGTGGCGAACTGAAGCGCGGCGTACTGGATATGCCTGCTGAAGCCAAAGAATCCACCACGGCTATGCGTAAAGCTGTTTCCGAGCAGATCAATGCTCTGAAGGAACTGGCTTCCATCGTCAACAAATCCGGTCGTCTGATGGATGTGGGTGACAGCCGTGCAGACCGCTCTGTTGCCAAACAGACTGTTGCAGCCGCAGCTCCTGCTCAGGCTTATGTCGCACCGGCAGTGACACAGACTGTTGCGCCGCAGCCAAGCTACACAGTTGCTGCTGCACCTGCTCCAGCTCCGGCTCCACAGGAAAGTCCACGCGGCGGCTGGGTTTCCAATCTGCTGGCACGCGCCTCCGCAGATGAAGGCACCAAAGCTCAGGCACCGCGCAGCCAGAGCAATGTGACACCGCAGCGTTCGGCAGCCCATGTGGTAGACAGCCTGAACTCCCTGTCGGTCGATATTGCCCGTGCGATTGATCATGAAGCATCGGTTGAACTGTGGGATCGTTACCGCCGCGGTGAGCGCAATGTCTTCACCCGCCGTCTCTATACCCTGAAAGGTCAGCAGACTTTTGAGGAAATCAAAAACAAGTACCAGATGGATGGTGACTTCCGTCGTGCGGTAGACCGCTACATGGATGATTTCCAGCGCCTGCTGGAAGATGTTGCCCGTAATGATCGTGATAATATGGTCACCCAGACCTATCTCACATCCGATACAGGCAAGGTCTATACCATGCTGGCTCATGCATCGGGTCGTCTGCGTTAATCAGAACAAAGTGTTTTAAAGGCGGGATTTATCCCGCCTTTTTTATTGGCTGAGCCCGTTCAGACAGACAGGCAGACAAAGCGTCTCATCACTAAAATATTTGCTGTTCCGCTCTTGCCAAATATCAGGGCACAGCTTCTATAGTCAGCTCTACAGAATGACATGGCGACAATCTCAGTTCGCTCTTAAGTTCATACCGGAGGAAATATGTCTCAGACTGCACCGCGCTATCCAGATACCCAGCTTTTGATCAACGGCGAATGGCGCAATGCGCGAAGCGGGCGCACTATTGATGTGCTCAATCCGGCCACGGGCGAAGTGATCGGCAAGGTTGCCCATGCTGAGAAAGTTGATCTCGATGCAGCACTGGATGCCGCAGCCAAAGGTTTTAAAATCTGGAGCGCAAGCTCACCATTCGACCGCTCCAAGCTGATGCGCCGTGCGGCAGAATTGCTGCGTGAACGTGCAGACGCTATTGCGCCGATCCTGACCCTTGAGCAGGGCAAGCCGGTGGCTGAAGCCAAAGGTGAAATCCTTGCCGGTGCTGATATCATCGAATGGTTTGCCGAAGAATCCCGCCGCACCTATGGCCAGATCATTCCGGCACGTGCCGCCGGTGTATCGCAGATGGCATTCAAACTGCCGGTCGGCCCTGTCGCTGCTTTCACACCGTGGAACTTCCCGATCAATCAGGTGGTGCGCAAACTCTCTGCTGCCATTGCAGCCGGTTGCTCGATCATCGTTAAGGCACCGGAAGAAACACCGGCCTCACCGGCCGAGCTGATCCGCGTGTTTGTCGATGCCGGTATTCCGGCCGGCGTGGTCAATCTGGTTTACGGTATTCCGTCCGAAATTTCCGAATATCTGATCCCGCATCCGGTTATCCGCAAAATTTCGTTCACCGGTTCGACACCAATCGGCAAAATGCTCGCAGGTCTTGCCAGCCAGCATATGAAATTGTCGACCATGGAACTCGGCGGTCATGCACCGGCGATCATCTTTGACGATGCGGATGTGGAAGGTGCGGTTAAAACACTGGCAATGTCCAAATTCCGCAATGCCGGTCAGGTTTGCGTATCGCCAACCCGCTTCCTCGTGCAGGAAAATGTCTATGAGCAGGTTGTGCAGTCCTTCACGGAGAAAGCCAAAGCCATCAAAGTCGGCAATGGTTTTGACGAAGGCGTACAGATGGGCCCACTTGCCAATGAACGCCGTATCCCTGCCCTTGAAACTCTGATTCAGGATGCAGTGGACAATGGCGCGCGCCTAATGACCGGTGGCCGTCGTATCGGCAATGTCGGCAACTTCTTTGAACCAACCGTCCTCGCCGATGCGCCGAAAACATCCCGTATTATGAATGAAGAGCCATTCGGCCCTGTGGCAGTGTTCTCCTCCTT
>JAIRVW010000265.1 GCA_031253705.1 Brucellaceae bacterium | reverse complement strand
ATTCCACGGATGCAGCACTGGCAGCCCAATACGGGCACGTTGAGCGGCAGGTCTTTCCGGTTGCCAAGGCCATGACCGATGGCGAACTGGCGCTGCATGAAGCCTATGAGCGCGGCGCGACAGAGGTGATTCTGGCCGGTGCTTTTGGCGGTGAGCGTACGGATCACACATTCCTGCATCTCAGCATGGCCGTCGCGCAGGCTCATCAGGGGCGGAGAATATTCCTCTCCAGCGGCCATGAAGAAGCAACTCCGCTTCTTTGTGGTGACAACAGGTTTGATCTGCCGGATGATACTTTGTTCAGCATTCTGGGCTTTGAAACATTAACCGGATTATCAATTTCCGGCGCAGAATGGCCGCTTGACAGTGTTACTGTGCCGTTTGGCTCTTCTTTAACGCTCTCAAATAGAGTAAAAGAAAACTTAACAGTGACGTTGGGGGCAGGCGCTGCAATTCTGGTGGCATCACCTGTCTGCGATACAATCTGATGTGACTGAAAATAAAAACCTGTAAATTGTTTTGATGGTCGCTGTCTTCTTTTTGCTATAAAGCGCATAAGATTATGGCAAGTGAGTAGCCTCAACGGGAGTAACTTTAAATGAAATCACGTCTCTCCATTATCGCAGTAACAGCTGTGCTTGCGTTCTCGACTGTTGCTTGTACAACAAATGAACAGCGCACCGCCGGTTACGGTGTGGGCGGCGCAGCAATCGGCGCTCTCGCCGGTGGCGCAATCGGCGGCAATGGCCGCGGCGCTCTGACCGGTGCAGCAATCGGTGCGGTTGCCGGTACTCTGCTCGGTGCAGCGCAGACCCGTAACGGCGTTCAGTATTGCCGCTACCGCGACAATTACGGCCGCGTTTACGAAGCGCCTTGCAACTAATCATCAGACACTTGTCTGAGTAAGAGAAACAGGCCGGTTTCCGGCCTGTTTTTTTATGCCTTCGTATCAGGATCAGGAAATTCACCGCGAGGGTTCCTGTTTACGACAATATGCAGTAATGAGCTGTAACGATCTTCTGCCTCTCTTTTTAAAGCGTATTTATCCATGGCTCCTCCTCTTCTCCGACTTGACCAGATCAGCCTGACATTTGGCGGTACGCCGCTGCTTGAAGATGCAGGACTGTCGATCAGCGAAGGAGAGCGGATTGCGCTGGTCGGACGTAACGGCTCGGGCAAATCCACGCTGCTGAAAATTGCAGCCGGTATGGTTGAACCAACCGGCGGTGAGGTTTTCCGTCATCCGTCGGCAACGATCCGTTATCTGGCGCAGGCACCGGATATGGATGGTTTTGCCAATGTACGTGATTATGTTGAGGCAGGTTTAGGGCCGACAGATGATCCGTATCGTGTGGCTTATCTCTTAGAGAATTTAGGCCTGACCGGTGATGAAACACCGCAGCAGCTTTCCGGCGGTGAAGCCCGCCGTGCGGCACTGGCGCGGGTGATTGCCCCGCAGCCGGATGTGTTGCTGCTGGACGAGCCGACCAACCATCTTGATCTGGCAACGATTGAATGGCTGGAGCAGGAACTGCGCCAGATCCGCTCGGCGATTGTGCTGATCTCCCATGACCGTCGTTTTCTGGAAAATGTCAGCCGTGCCACGATCTGGCTTGATCGCGGTGTGACACGCCGTATCGAACAGGGCTTTGCGCATTTTGAAGAATGGCGCGACAAGGTTCTGGAAGAAGAAGAGCGCGATCACCAGAAACTCGGCCGTCAGATTGCCCGTGAAGAACATTGGCTGCGTTATGGCGTGACTGCACGGCGCAAGCGTAATATGCGTCGCCTTGGCGAGCTGCATACCATGCGCCATGAGTTCCGTACCCATCGCCATGCACAAGGCGTGGCAACGCTGCAGGCCAGTGATGTCAAAGAATCCGGCAAGCTGGTGATTGAAGCAGATAAGATCAGCAAGGCCTATGATGAGCGTGTGCTGGTCAAGGATTTCTCCATCCGCGTTAATCGTGGTGACCGTATCGGTCTTGTCGGGCCGAATGGTGCCGGTAAAACCACCTTGCTGTCGATGCTGACCGGCAAGCTCGAACCCGATTCAGGCACAATCCGTCTTGGCGTTAATCTGGACCTTGCCGAACTTGATCAGAAGCGCGAATTAAACCCCGATGAAAGCCTGTCGCATTACCTGACAGACGGGCGCGGGGAATCGCTGGTGGTCAATGGCGAGCAGCGCCATGTTGTTTCCTATATGAAGGACTTCCTGTTTCAGCCGGAACAGGCACGTACCCCGATCCGTGAATTGTCAGGTGGTGAGCGCGCACGTCTGATGCTGGCGCGGGTGTTGTCGCGCCCTGCCAACCTGTTGATCCTCGATGAGCCGACCAACGATCTGGATATGGAAACGCTGGATTTGTTGCAGGAGCTGGTCTCGGGTTTTGCAGGCACAGTTATTCTGGTGAGCCACGATCGTGACTTCCTCGACCGCACAGTGACTTCTGTGATTGCACCGGAAGGTGACGGACGCTGGCTGCAATATGCCGGGGGCTATGCGGATATGATGGCACAGCGCAAAGAAACAGCGCTGGCGCGCCGTCAGGTGAAATCTGCTGCACCGCGCGCCGATGAGCCTGAAACAGCCGCTGCTGCGCCAAAGCGTGAAGAAAAACGCAAGCTGTCTTACAAGCAGAAATTTGCACTGGAAACACTGCCGGCGAAGATGGAAAAACTGGCTGCTGAAATTGCGACGCTGGAAGCTAAAATGGCCGATCCGGCGCTTTATACCAAGGATCCTGCGCAGTTTGCCAAGATTGCTGCCGAGATTGAAAAGAAACGCAGCGAGAATGAAGCCAATGAAGAAGAATGGCTGGAGCTGGAAATGCTGCGTGAGGAAATCGAAGGCTGATCTGCTCTTCGTTTCGTTGTAATGAAAGCCTGCCTGAAACATCATTCAGGCAGGCTTTTTATTTTATGCGCTGGCTATGTTTAAGGCGTCCAATGCGCTCTGATCCAGTGTCAGCTGGGTGGCTTTGATCAGCTCATCGAGCTGTTCAGTTTTGGTGGCGCTGGCAATCGGTGCGGTAACGGATGGCTGTGCCATCAGCCATGCGACGGCGACCTGTGCCACTGTCACGCTGTAGCGCTCTGCAACCTGATCCATTGCTGCCAGAATTTTCAATCCGCGCTCATTGAGGTAACTGGTGCCGACTCTTGACCCACGCGGGCTGATGCTCAGGTCTTCTTCCTTGCGGTATTTGCCCGTCAGGAAGCCTGCCGCCAGCGTATAATAAGGGATAACGCTGACCTGATTGGCGCTGACCACAGGTTCC
>JAIRVW010000175.1 GCA_031253705.1 Brucellaceae bacterium | reverse complement strand
CCGATGCTCTATTTCCCGCGCTGGAAATCGGTACTGATCTGGCTGGTCGTGCTGGCTGGTTTTATCTTTGCTTTGCCTAATTTCTTTTCCGCACAGCAGTTGTCCGGTTTGCCTTCCGGTTTTCCGAAGGGGCAGATCATCACCGGACTTGATCTGACAGGCGGCACGCGTGTTGTTCTGGCATCGCCTAAAGTCACTGAAGAAAATCTGAATAAGACGGCGGCAGTGATGTCCGATCGTCTGTTCGAGCTGGGCTATGATAATGCCCGCGTCATTGTGCAGAATCATAACCAGATCCGTGCGGAAGTGCCGGATGTCTATGATGCACAGCTGATCAAGGATCTTTTAAGCCTGACCGGTGAGATCAGTTTCCGTCAGGCGAAAGAAGTCACATCGCCTGATCCGCTTGCCGAAGGTCTGGTGCCGCAGGATTCTGAGGTGATCTATTCTTTTGACGAGCCGCCGGTCGGTTACATCGTCAAAAAAGCGCCGATCCTGACCGGTACGGATATTGCCGATGCGGAAGTCGGCGTGAATAGCAACCAAGATTCCGTTATCACCATTTCGCTGACGGAAGATGCGACGAAAAAACTGGCTGATTTTACAGCCAAGAATACCGGTGCTGTGCTGGCTATTGTGATTGATAACCAGATTGTCTCCGCACCGCGTATCCGTGAAGCGATTACATCCGGCAATCTGCAGATCACCGGTGATTTTGATCTGGAAACCCTGAGTAATCTCGGAGTTGTTTTGCGCTCAGGTCCGTTGGCTGCACCGGTACAGGTGCTTGAAGAGCGCAGCATTGCCTCGGCACTCGGTCAGAATTATGCGAGCTACGGCCTGATTACCGCACTGAGCGCGCTCGTGGTTGTGGCGCTGTTTATGGTGCTGTCTTACGGTCTGCTCGGCGTTATTTCGGTGATTGCTCTCGGCGTTAATGTCATGCTCGTCATGGCTGTGGTGTCGTTCTTTGGTATTGCCGTGGGACTGGCAACCATTGCCGGTCTGGTGCTGACAATCGGCATGGCGGTTGACAGTAATATTCTGTTGTTTGAGAAAATCCGTGAAGACCGCCGCAATGGTTATTCCGTTGTTCAGGCTATTGAATCCGGCTTCTCGCGCGCCCGTGCCTGCGTGATCGATGCGCATTTGACCACGCTGATTGCGGCTCTGGTATTGCTGATGTTCGGTAGCGGTCCGCTGCATGAATTTGCGATCATTGTGACCATCGGCGTTGTGACAACCCTGTTTACGACCTACACATTCTCGCGCCTGCTGATTTCGCTCTGGGTACGTCAGTCAAAACCGACGACAATTCCGGCGCGTTTGCTCAAACTCGTGCCAACCAATTCTAAAATCGGTTTCATGAAACTGAGCGGGATTACCGGTGCGCTTTCGGCTGTCGCCTGTGTTGCTGCACTTGGCATTTATCTAACCATGGGGCTGAATTACGGTATTGATTTTGCCGGCGGCTCTTCCGTTGAGTTGCAGTCCCGTGACGGCGCTGCCGATCTTGATGATATTCGTGCCCGCCTGATTGAGCTCAATATTGACGGCGCACGGGTTATTCAGGGCAAAACCGAAAATCAGGCTGAACTGCTGATCGGCTCGCAGGATGCCGGTGATGATGCGGAACAGACCGTGGTTGTGAAACTGCGCGATGAATTCGAGCAGGATTATGAGTTTCAGCGTGTTGAGGTGGTGGGGCCGACAGTCTCAGACCACTTGTCCTTTGTCGGTAATGCCGCGCTTGGCTTGTCGCTGATCGGCGTGCTGGCCTATCTGTGGCTGCGTTTCCGCTGGCAGTTTGCTGTCGGCGCGGTGCTGGCAACCGTGCATGATATTATCATCATGATCGGTGTTTTTGCGCTGTTCCGCCTCGAATATAATCTCTGGAGCCTTGCAGCGCTGCTTACTGTTCTGGGCTATTCGCTCAATGATACGGTGGTGGTCTATGACCGCGTGCGTGATAATTTGCGCCGCTATCCGCAAACACGGGTGAGTATGCTGGTTGATGCAGCGATTAATCAGACACTGTCTCGTACGATCCTGACATCACTGGTCACCGTGCTGGCGCTGATCCCGCTTTATATTTTCGGCGGTGCGGATATTGGTTCTTTCGCCATTATGATGGCGCTGGGGATTATTATCGCGACCTATTCGTCGATTTATATTGCAGGGCCGCTGTTGTGGCTGCTGGGTATCCGCCCTTCAGACGTGGCGGAACCTGCGGAAGCTAAATCTGCAGGCTGAGTAATCCGCCAATGGTAACAGCAAGTTTTGCCCGCAGTAATGAACCTGCGGGCAAAACTGTTTAAAGGCTGTGGCAAAATACCCATATTGCTGTAGAAGGGGCGCATCGCAGCGATTGTTGCCCGACAAAGCCTGATCTGAATGAAGAGAGACATGATGAACACTGGTATTGAAATCCGCGAAGCGCATTTTCCGGGGCGTGCCCCGATTGATGCCTATGGTAATGGCGGATTTCGTTTTGCGGAAATGTCGCATCGCGGTTCATTATTGTGTCTGCCGTCCGGTATTCATGGCTGGGAGCCGAAGCAGCCGCCAATTCTGACAGTCGATGATCTGGATATGATCCTGCAGCAGGCGAGCGATATTGAAATTCTGCTGGTTGGTACCGGCATGGATCTGCGCCGCATTCCGGAAGAGGTGAGAGCGGTCTTGCGCGATCATCGTATTTCTTCTGATCCGATGAGTACCGGAGCTGCTGTGCGCACTTATAATGTGCTGCTTGCGGAAGACCGTGCCGTTGCTGCGGCTCTGATTGCCGTGGAGTAAGAGCGTGGCTGAAACTGAGAACAACGCTGCATTACCGGCAGTTGACATGGATAATTATCAGCATTGCCTGCAATTTCTGCGTCAGAGCGATTTTGACCGCTATCTGGCAGTGCTTTATGCGCCGGAAGAAAAGCGGCCTGCGCTTGCGGCTCTTTATGCGTTTAATGCCGAAATCGCCCGTATCCGCGATGTGGTGCATGATGCATTGCCAGGTGAGGTGCGCCTGCAATGGTGGCGCGATCTGATCAATGGCACCGAGCATGGTGCGGTAACCGGCAATCCTGTGGCGGCTTTGTTGCTGAAAGCCATTCAGGATTATCAGCTGCCGCGCACCATTTTTGACGCCTATTGCGAGGCGCGGATTTTCGATCTCTATAATGATCCGATGCCGAGCCGCAATGATCTGGAAGGCTATTGCGGCGAAACGGCCTGCGCCATTTTGCAGATGGCTGCGATGATACTGGACGGCGAGGCTGCAAAATCTTCGGCTGAATTATCCGGCCATGCCGGTGTCGCACAGGCTATCAGCGGTTTGTTGCGGCTGATGCCGCTGCATCGCCGTCGCGGGCAGGTCTATGTGCCTGCTGATATGTTGCAGGCCGTGGGCGTGAGCGCCGAGCAGTTCATCAAAGGTGATGATCCGCAAGCCATGCAACGTGTGGTTTCTGTGCTGACAGCGCTGGCGCGTGAGCATTATGCGGCTTTTGAAAAACAGCCAATGCCTGCCAGCCTGAAAGCAGCCTTCCTGCCGGTACGTCTGGTGCCTGTGTTGCTCAAACGGGCAGAGCGCAAACCGGAACAAGTGGCTGAACAGGGCATTGACCTGTCGCAGTTTCGTCGCCAGTGGATTTACCTGAAATCCTCATTCAAATCGTAGAGCGGTTTCCGTTCATATTGAAACAATAGAACCGCTCTGTCCTTTTGTTTTACGCATTATCCTTACGCAAAACCGGTTTCCACTTTTGCTGGAAATGCTCAAAAAAAAGCCGCCCATTGAGGCGGCTTTTTTTATATTACTGCTGTTCTTGCAGCCAGACTTTGAAATCGCTCAAAGCGCGTGCGCTGAGAGCGCGTTTTTTTGCCTGTGTCTTTTCCTTGCCGCGCAGGCGCACGCCTTCTTGTTTCGGAACGGTGATTTCCGGAAACAGGCCGAAATTGACATTCATTGGCTGGAATGAGCGTTTACCCGGCTCATCATCACTGACCAGATGGCCGCCGGTGATGTGATTGAGCAATGCACCGAAAGCCGTGGTAACAGGTGGCGGCGGCAGAGTTTCACCGCGCTGCTGTGCTGCCGCAAAGCGACCGGCAAGCAGGCCCATTGCTGAGGATTCCACATAGCCTTCACAACCGGTGATCTGACCTGCAAAACGGATTTGCGGGCGGGATTTCAAACGCAGACTGGTATCCAGAAGGATCGGGGAGTTGAGATAGGTATTGCGGTGTAAGCCACCGAGACGGGCAAATTCTGCATTTTCCAGCCCTGGGATCATGCGGAAAATCTGCGTCTGCACGCCATATTTCAGCTTGGTCTGGAAGCCGACCATATTATAGAGCGTGCCGAGCGCATTATCCTGACGCAGCTGCACGACCGCATAAGGCTTTACATCGCGGTTATGGGCATTGGTCAGCCCCATCGGTTTCATCGGCCCGTGGCGCAAGGTTTCAGGGCCGCGCTCTGCCATGACTTCAATCGGCAGACAGCCGTCGAAATAAGGTGTGCCTTCCCATTCCTTGAATTCAGTCTTCTCACCTTCAATTAGCGCCTGAATGAAAGCTTCATACTGCTCTTTATCCATCGGGCAGTTGATATAGTCTTTGCCGGTGCCGCCCGGACCAACTTTGTCATAACGCGACTGGAACCAGCAGACATCCATATTGATACTGTCGAAATGGATGATCGGCGCAATGGCATCAAAGAAGGCGAGGGAATCGGCTTCGGTTTCCTGCGCAATAGCCTGTGCCAGTTCTGCTGCTGTCAGAGGGCCTGTGGCGATGATGGTATTGCCCCAGTCTTCAGGCGGCAGACCTTCAATCACTTCACGCTGAATGGTGATGAGCGGATGCGCTTCAAGTTTTGCGGTGACGGCATCGGAAAAGCCGTCGCGGTCAACAGCGAGCGCACCGCCCGCCGGAACCTGATTGGCATCGGCGCAGGCCATGATCAGCGAATTGGCAAGACGCATTTCGGCATGCAGCACGCCGACAGCATTGGTTTCAGCATCATCAGAGCGGAAGGAGTTGGAGCAGACAAGCTCTGCCAGCCCTTGCGTCTTATGCGCATCCGTGCCGCGCACGGGGCGCATTTCATGAATGATGACGGGAATACCGGCTTCAGCAATTTGCCATGCAGCTTCGCTGCCTGCGAGGCCGCCACCGATAATGTGAACAGGTGAATAGGATGATGAACTGGACATGCTTTGTCCAATACCGCTTTTGCGGCTCTGCATCAATTGCCTGAATGTCTGATCACAGGCTTTTGCAGGGATGTATGAAGCGCAAACAAAAAAATAGCCCCGTCGCAGGAGGGAGGGCGACGGAGCTATTTAGGGGATGGACTGATATGGGGGGATATCAGTCAGCGCAGATTGGGAGATTTCAATAGGGAATGAAATCTGACAGCGCTATATGCCTGCTGAAATACGGGAGGAACGACAGCAGGCAATGGAACATGACCGGTATGGGAGGAGGACTACCGGCCATGGAAAGGGTGGATTTTCATCCGTCCGCGCCGGTTATTGCGGAGGCAACCGGCACAGCTTGTTTTTGTTACATACTATCAGTTCAGGCGAATTCCCGATCCTGACAGTTTTAGCAATGACTTGCTTTGATTACATACCGGCAGTGTTGGACTTGCGGGCGATGTAAGGAATGTCGGAGCGGGAGATACCGAGATCACCGAGTTCACGGTTGGACAAACGGTTCAGTTCGGAAACTGTGTCACGGTAACGGCGCCAGTTGTTGAAAGAGCGAATGATGTTCATTTTTAAAACCCTCGATTGTGTTTAGTGGTGTTGTGTAATCTGTTGTCCTGTATATAGCCCGCGCTTCTGAAAATGAGGAGAGACAAGATTGCATAGCTCCTCTGCGAGCCTTGCAGACCTCATTTAAACGATTTAAATCGCGATTTTGTCGCTTTTAGAACAAAATCAGACAGGGCTGAAATTTTCGTTCGTTAAAGCGTGTCGGTGCGTAATTTAAGTGCGGTAAGGCGAGGTAACTGTCATAAAAACATCGCCTTTGGGTTGTGCAGGATTTATGACATTTCAAGAGCTATGCAGTGCAGGGCGATATTAAGGTTAGCGCTCGGTAAATTTGCGGTTCTGAAATCACGGTGAAACTGAAAATACAGCTTTTTGCTCCCGATGACTGAGCGCTTGAATGTGTTCGGATTTCATGGGAACCTCAGTTTTATACATAGGAACGGCTTGTTTGCGGGGGAGGTCAGGTCGCTTGCTGAGTTTGCCTGTGCTGATTGGCATGATTGTCGCCGGTATTCTGACCGGTGTGCTGGCCGTTCATTTTTTGGGCGGTAACAAACAGGCTGTTTTAAACAGCGATCAGGATGTGCTGGAGCGCTTCCGGCAGGATTATCCGGAAAGCAGGATCAATGTGATTTGCTATACGCGTGACCGGCGCACCGCTTTTTTTGATTTAGCCCAGCAGGGAACCGGCATAGTCCATGCCGTAGGCGCAAAATATCTGACACGTATTTTGCAGGCTGATAATATTGCGGCGCTCCGCAAGCAGGATGAAACAAGACTGTTTCTGAAAATGCATGATTTTACATGGCCTGCCGCTTCTTTCACTTTCAGTGATAAGATAACCCGTGATCAGGTCTGCGACTGGCTAGGGCATTTTGCAGTCAAACCGGATCAACTTGACGGTGGTGATAATGCGACAAACTAAAGAACCCAGAGCGAGTACTGTGATCTGATTTGAATGTATGCCGCTCTGGTGAGGCTAAAAATACAGGAGGAGAGGTGCAGCATGCGTGAACCGGCATTCTTCGACGTGACACTGCTGGCAGTGCCGCTTTATCTCCTTGCTATTATGATCGAGCTTGTCGCCGTGCGTTACTGGCACCGTAAAGGCGAGTTCGAGACCCGTGATGCGCTCACCAGCCTGTTAATGGGCACCGGTAATGTCGTGGCCGGTTTGCTGCTCGGTTTTGTCTCTGTCACAGCTTTACTCTGGGTATGGCAGTTCCGTTTCTTTGATCTCGGCCTGCATTGGTGGGTATTTGTTGCGGCCTTTATCTTCGATGATCTGCGCTATTACTGCTATCACCGGATTGCCCATCGCGTGCGCTGGGTCTGGGCAGAGCATGTCAATCATCATTCCAGCCAGCACTAT
>JAIRVW010000172.1 GCA_031253705.1 Brucellaceae bacterium | reverse complement strand
AAGTAACGATGCGCTGCTCCGGCCATTTCAGGTTTAACGGCACATAGGCGGCACCGGCCATACCAGCAGCGAGAATACCCGCATAGGCTTCGGCACTTTTCGTCCCCAATATGCCGATTTTTGCAGGCCGGCCGTCAGCGATCAGAAATGCAGCCAGCCGTTTCACAATAGCGCCCATTTCACCGTAGGTTAAATTAGCAACCGCATCTGAATAAAAGACTCTGTCACAATATTTATAAGATGAACTAATAAAATATCCTGAAATGTTATTTTCTTGATGCATTTGTTAACCGGTAATAATGAGTATTTTTTCACATCTACATCATGTTTATTCTTTGTCAAGAAAGTGTTTTCAAAGCGAGTTAAGCTTTAATGGTTTCCACGCACAACCTTAACCCCGCTCAGTGCGTGCAGGCATCCGCCTTCATCAGCACTCAGCGTAAAATGATGAGACTCAAGGCTAATCCGCAAAGCAGCTCTGACACATTTCAGCCTGCAACACAGGCAAACAGAGCTATTTGGAAGAAAATTTCGTCATTCCGGCCATCAATTGACTGTTATTACAAAAGAAATAATTAGTATTGACTATAATCAATGACAGCGCTTGATTAATAATTCATTCCGCGAAGAAAGTTCTACGAGTAGTCAGGCGCAGTAAATGACAAAAAATGAATCAGGCCGTTATAATAAATACGCTCTTGTTGTAGCCTTGGCATTGGTTGCAGCCGGCGGTTACTATGCATGGCAGAAGCTGAACGGCGGCGGGTTGCCGGATGGCATTGCTTCCGGCAATGGTCGTATTGAAGCTGTCGAGATTGATATTTCCACCAAAAGTCCGGGGCGCATCCGCCAGATTCTCGCGGATGAAGGTGATTTTGTAAATGAAGGCGATATTCTCGCCCGCATGGATACTGATCAGGCGGAAAGCCAGCGCCGTCAGGCAGAAGCGCAGCTGCGCCGTGCTGAAATCGGCATTGAAACCGCGCGCAGCCTTGTTGCGCAGCGTCAGGCCGAGCAAAAAGCCGCCGAAGCCATTATTGCCCAGCGGGAAGCGCAGCTTGATGCGGCACAGCGCAGGCTGACCCGCTCACAACAATTGAGCGAAAGCCGCACAGTCTCCCAGCAGATTCTCGACGATGACCGCGCCAATGCACGCGGCGTTGAAGCGGCAGTGAGTGCAGCCAAAGCACAATTGGCCGCCACAGAGGCCGGCATCAGCGCTGCAAAAGCGCAGGTTGTTGATGCGGAAGCGGCCGTTGATGCAGCGAAGGCCGCAATTGCAACCATCACGGTTGAAATCAATGATGCGACCCTGAAGGCGCCGAAGCCGGGCCGTGTACAATATCGTGTTGCGCAGCCGGGTGAAGTGATTTCCGCCGGTGGTCGTGTGCTCAATCTGGTCGACCTGAGCGATGTCTATATGACGTTCTTCCTGCCGACAGCGCAGGCCGGTCAGGTTGCGATCGGGGCGGAGGCACGCATCGTACTGGATGCCGCACCGCAATATGTCATTCCGGCCAAGATCAGCTTTGTTGCCGATGTTGCCCAGTTCACGCCAAAGTCGGTTGAAACCGAGGAAGAACGCCAGAAACTGGTCTTCCGTGTTAAGGCAAAAATCCCGCAGGAACTGCTGCAGAAACATATTCAGATGGTCAAAACCGGCCTGCCCGGCACAGTTTACGTCAAGCTGAATTCTGAAGCTCAGTGGCCAGATAATCTTGCGGAACCGGTACAATGAACAGCCCCCTGGCGAGCGGAAATGACACGGACGGCAAACCGGTCGTCCGCATAGAAAATGTCAGCCTGTCCTATGGTGACAAGCAGGCGTTACGCGATCTGACACTCGACATTCCGGCAGGCCGTATGATCGGTCTGATCGGTCCTGACGGTGTGGGCAAATCCAGCCTGTTGTCGCTGATTGCCGGTGCCCGCATTATGCAGCGGGGTCGCATCGACGTGCTCGGCGGCGATATCGCCGACAAGCGCCATCGTCAGCTGGCTTTTCCGCGTATTGCCTATATGCCGCAAGGTTTGGGTAAAAACCTCTATCCGACCCTGTCTGTCTTTGAGAATATTGAATTCTTCGGCAGATTATTCGGCCACAACAAGCATGAACGCGAGCGTCGTATTGCCGATCTTCTGGCACGTACCGGCATGTCTCCTTTTGCCGATCGTCCGGCAGGCAAACTTTCCGGCGGGATGAAGCAGAAAACCAGCCTGTGCTGCTCGCTGATCCATGATCCGGATCTGCTTATTCTGGATGAGCCGACCACCGGTGTTGACCCGCTCTCCCGACGCCAGTTCTGGGAACTGATCGACGATATCCGCAAGGATCGTCCGAATATGAGCGTCATCGTCGCCACCGCCTATATGGAAGAGGCTGAGCGTTTCGACTGGCTGGTTGCTATGAATGACGGGCAGATTCTCGCCAGCGGCACGCCGAAAGAACTGATGCAGCAAACCGGCACCCCCAATGTCGATGATGCTTTTATTGCGCTACTACCGGAAGAATTGCGTCAGGATCACCATAAGGTGGTTATTCCGTCGCGTGATGAAAACATCTCCGATATTGCGATCGAAGCCGAGCATGTCACCGTGCGCTTCGGCAAATTCACCGCAGTGAGCGATGTCAGTTTCCGCATTCCGCGCGGTGAGATTTTCGGCTTTCTCGGCTCCAATGGTTGCGGCAAGTCCACCACCATGAAAGTGCTGACCGGCCTGCTGCCTGCCAGCGACGGGATTGCCCGCCTGTTCGGTCGCGAGGTTGATCCTAAAGATATCGATATACGTCGTCGCGTCGGCTACATGTCGCAGGCTTTCTCGCTCTATTCCGAACTGACAGTGCATCAGAATCTGGAGCTACACGCCAAGCTTTTCGGCATGGAAGAAGCCCGCACCAAAGAACGTATTGTCGAGCTGGCAGCCCGCTTTGACTTGGGCGACATGATGGATGTTTATCCCGATGATATGCCGCTCGGTATCCGCCAGCGTCTGTCGCTGGCCGTGGCGCTGATCCATCAGCCGGATATTCTTATTCTCGACGAACCGACTTCCGGCGTTGATCCTGTGGCACGCGATGCTTTCTGGCAAATTCTCGCTGATCTGTCGCGCAAAGATAATGTAACGATTTTCGTCTCCACCCACTTCATGAATGAAGCGGAACTGTGCGACCGGATTTCGCTGATGCATGCCGGTAAGGTTCTGATCAGTGACACACCGGCTGCCATCACCGCCAGCCGCTCGGCTGAAACGCTGGAAGAAGCCTTCATCGGTTACTTGGAAGATGCGATTGGTGAGACCGCTCCTGCCCCGCAACCGGCACACACACCAAATGAGACACTTGCTGCAGAACCGGCAAGAGAGCTGTCTGCACCGTCGGCCAGCTGGATGCCTGACCTGCGCCGTATGCTGGCTTATACCAGACGCGAAACACTGGAACTGCGCCGCGACCCGATCCGCGCCACACTGGCAATGCTCGGCAGTGTGATCCTGATGTTTGTAATCGGTTACGGCATCAATCTTGATGTGAATAACTTAAGTTTTGCGGTGATCGACCGCGATAATACAACCATCAGCCGTGATTATATCCGCCAGTTTTCAGGTTCGCGCTATTTCATCGAGAAAGATCCGATCCTTGATTATGACGATCTCGACCGGCGGATGCGCAATGGTGAAATCAGTCTGGCGATTGAAATTCCGCCGAATTTTGCCCGCAATATTGAACACGGACGCCCTGTTGAAGTCGGTGCATGGATTGACGGCGCCATGCCGACGCGCGCCGAGACCATTCAGGGCTATGTGCAGGGTAC
>JAIRVW010000081.1 GCA_031253705.1 Brucellaceae bacterium | reverse complement strand
GCGACGAAAAGAAATATATTGATCGTCTGAAAGACTATCGCAGCCGCACACAGCAGGATGACTGCATCATCAATGCGACCGGTACGATTGAAGGTCTGCCGATTGTTGCAACCGTGCAGGACTTTGCTTTCATGGGTGGCTCGCTCGGTATGGCTGCCGGTGAGGCGATCATCAAAGCAGCTGAAACTGCCCTTGCAAAGAAACGCCCTCTGGTTCTGTTTTCCGCTTCCGGCGGTGCGCGTATGCAGGAAGGTATTCTGTCGCTGATGCAGATGCCTCGCACCACTGTTGCCGTGGAAATGCTGAAAGAAGCTGGCCTGCCTTATATCGTGGTGCTGACTAACCCGACCTTTGGTGGTGTAACCGCTTCTTATGCGATGCTCGGCGATATCCAAATTGCAGAACCAGGCACAATGATCGGTTTTGCCGGTGCGCGCGTGATTGAACAGACGATCCGTGAAAAGCTGCCGGAAGGTTTCCAGAGCGCGGAATACCTGCTGGATCACGGTATGATTGATATGGTGGTTTCCCGTCTGGAGATGAAAGAAACCGTTGCCCGTATCCTGAAAATCATGATGAAGCAGCCTGCGAGTGAAGCGAAAGCTGAGCTTGCTGAAACAGCAGCCCGCGCCGCTTCTGTCTGATAAGATTTTATTCTGAGCGGCAGAGTTTTTTTGCCGCCAAGACGATTTTTCGCGCCGCTCAACCAGCGGCGCGTTTTCTTTTCTAAGTACCTGTTGCAAAACAGACTGCAAACTGGTCAGTTCATCTGCGATTATCAGAGCGTACGCGTAAAAGTGTGAAGCGCCTTCGCGGGGAAATCAGTCCACCGGACTGATTTCTAATCCCGCTTCGATCAGATAAGATACGCGTAAAAGCAAATAGATAGAGCATTTTCGGATCTGCCATGACACAAAATCTCACCGCCGCACATCGTATTGAACGCCTTTTGGAAAAACACCCAAAGGGTTTTGATCTGTCGCTTGAACGCATCAGCCGTCTGCTGGAAGCGCTGGGCAATCCGCAGGACAAGCTGCCGCCGATTATCCATATTGCCGGAACCAACGGCAAAGGCTCGGCCACCGCTTTCGCCCGCGCATTGCTGGAGGCGGAAGGGCTGGCCGTGCATGTGCATACCTCGCCGCATCTGGTGAACTGGCATGAGCGCTATCGTCTCGGACGTAAAGGTGAAACCGGCCAGCTGGTGGATGATGCAACGCTCTCGGATGCCGTTGCACGGGTAACGGAAGCGAATGGTGAACATATGATCACCGTTTTCGAAATTCTGACTGCCGTGACCTTTGTTCTCTTTGCCGAGCATCCGGCGGATGCGGTTATTCTGGAAGTTGGTCTTGGCGGGCGTTTTGATGCTACCAATGTCATCACCAAACCTGCTGTGTCACTGATCATGCCGGTTTCGCTCGATCACCAGTCTTATCTCGGCGATAAAGTAGAAATTATTGCAGCTGAAAAAGCCGGCATTATCAAACGCGGCTGTCCGGTGGTGATCGGTTATCAGAGCAGCGATGATGCCCGTCAGGTGATGATTGATATTGCAGACCGTCTGCGCTGCGCTGTCAGCGTTTTCGGGCAGGATTTCCTAGCCTATCAGGAACATGGCCGCATGGTCTATCAGGATGAAAGCGGGTTAATCGACCTGCCGCTGCCGCGTTTGCCAGGCCGACACCAGATTGCCAATGCTGCAGCAGCCATTAAAGCCGTGCGCGAAGCCGGTTTTGCTTTAAGCGATCAGGCTGTAGAGAAAGCTATGACATCTGTGACTTGGCCTGCCCGTATGCAGCGTCTGACACAGGGCGATCTGATCCGTTTTGCCCCTGAAAAGGCTGAAATCTGGCTCGACGGCGGGCATAATCCGGGGGCTGGCGTGGTCATTGCCGAAGCTCTGGCCGAGCTTGAGGAACGCGATCCGCGTCCGCTCTATCTGATTACCGGTATGATCAACACCAAAGATCCGGTTGGTTATTTTGAAGCTTTCACCGGCATGGCCAGACAGGTCTATACGGTAGCAATCAGCTCCAGCGATTCCGGTATTGATCATGAAACGCTTGCCGATGCAGCGCGCAGAGCCGGTCTGGAAGCTCTGCCGGTCGCCAGCGTGGCTGACGGGCTGAAAGCCATCAAAGAACAGGTCAAAGATGAGGTGATTGCCCCGCGCATTCTGATCGGCGGCTCGCTTTATCTGGCAGGTGATGTGCTGGCAGCGAACAACACGCCACCGCAATAAGCGATGATCTGTACAAACAAAAAGCCCCGCATAACTGCTTATGCGGGGCTTTTTTATAATTTTAATCTGATTAAGTCGAAGCTTTGATCCAGTCAGCCAGACGGCTCTTTGGTGCTGCACCAACCATATTGGCAGCGATTTCGCCATTCTTGAACATCAGCAATGTCGGGATGGAACGTACGCCATATTGCGCTGCCAGTTCCGGATTTTCATCGATATTCACTTTGGCGATCTTTACCTGACCGGCCATTTCCGATGAAATTTCTTCCAGAGCCGGTGCAATCATTTTGCAAGGTCCGCACCATTCGGCCCAGAAATCCACCACAACCGGTTCAGAAGCTTTCAGCACATCGGATTCGAAATTGCTATTGTCAATTTTAACGGTCGCCATTGGCTTTCCTCTTTCACTGATACAGGACATATCCTGATTTCAAATTCATTATTAGCTGATATGTGGTGTCATTGTGATGAAAGGTCAATAATAAAGCAGTTTCCATGTCAATACAGGAGCCGGTTTGTTATCGGAAACTAGTAACTACAGTTCATGCCTCCCATCCCGTCATACAGCTTTACCCAGCGCAATCAGTGCCTGTTCCATCACATCCTCATCCAGCACAATCAGATGCGGCCCCTCGGTAAACAGGAGTGCAGCCTCAACACGTTTATGCGGATAAAGCGGCTCAACCAGCGCGCGATACAATGCAAGCTGGGTAATATAGGCCTGCGGCACTTCCTGTTGTGTGCGTGCAGGCGGGCGATTGCTCTTATAATCGACAATCAGCACACGGTCGTCTTCAACACAAATACGGTCAATCTGGCCTGAAACAACCTGTTCCTTGCCGCGCAATTGCAACTTACCCATCAGCGAGACTTCCGCTTTGGACGCCGGTGAAAACACCGCAGCAAATTGCGGATCATTCAAAATGATATTGACGGCCGTCAGTGCTTTTTCGCGCTGCGATTCATGCCAGTCGCGGGCAGCAATAGTGAGATAACGTTGTGCCGCCTGCTCACGCTGATCCGCAGGCAAATCCGGCAGGCGTTGCAGCAATGTGTGGATCACCGTACCGCGCTGCAAGCCAAAGCTGCGGCTACTCCCTTCAGTCTGTGCGCCCTGCTCCAGAACCGGCGAACCGCTGCGCACAACCTGCTCCGCATCCGCCTCAATCAAAGCAGAAGCACCGGATGGTGTCAGCGGACGCGGCAGTCCCTGCTCCGGCTCCAGCGGCCTGCGATAATGCTCAGGCAATGGCGGATAGGCGGTCTCAGCCGCATCCGTTTTGTCCTGTATTTCCAGTTCTGCCAGTTCTGTCTTGCGATAGCGACGTGCACTCACCCCCTCAACCGGATGATCATAGGGCACAGCCTCATCACCCAACCCGTCAGCGGCCAGTTTCAACCATGTGTTTTCGCTCTCACGTTCACCGCGATAACCGCACAGAATCAGCCGGTCTTCGGCACGGGTCATACCGACATAAAGCAGACGGCGATATTCTTCCTCAGAGCGGGTTTTAAGCTCTTCCAGCAGCTCCGCAGTAAAACCGGTGCCGTAATCGCTTTTCGGCAGCCAGAGAAAGCCCTTGCCCTCATAACCATCCGGTTCTGCCATATCAAAGCTCAGCAGCTTTGGCGCACGCCCTGCTGACCATGCAGCATTGCCGGGATCAACCATGAAGACCACAGCCGCTTCGAGCCCCTTGGAGGCATGCACCGTCATGATACGCACTTCATCGCGGTTCTGATCCAGCTCGCGCTTAATCTCCGGTGAAGCTGCTTCCAGCGTTTCCAAAAAGGCCTGTAGCCCGGGCAAGCCACTGCGCTCGGTGGCGAGTGCATAGTTCTGAAACTCGTCGATCACGTCACCGACTTCAGGCCCGAGCCGTGCCAGCAATTTACGCCGTCCGCCATCCTGTCCGAGAATACGGGCATAGAACTCGAAGACCGGCATTGTATCGGCCATATTGCGCCAGCGACGCAGCTTTGTGTACAGCACCTGCCATGCGCCCGCATCCGGCGCATCGCTTTCACCCAGCTTCTCCATCGCTGCATAAAGCGTCTGCTTGGTGCCACGCGGCTGGGCAAGACGATAAAGCTGCTCCTCGGTCAAACCAAAGAGCGGGCTTTTCAGCACACTTGCCAGTGACAGATCATCCGCCGGTTGCAGCACAAAACGCCCGACAGCCATCAGGTCTTTAATACCGATGTGACTGGTGAGGCGCAGGCGGTCAGCACCGGCCACCGGCACGCCGCGATTTTTCAAAGCACGGGACAGCGCAGGCATACACAGATCACGCTTGCGCACCAGCACCATAATATCGCGCGGCTCCATGCGCCGCCCTTTGCCATGGATCGGCTCGCCCGTATCCAGCCAATGGCGGATAGTCGTGGCAATTTGCTCTGCCAGCTTAACCGCCGGTGCAGGCAACTGATCAATCGGCGTGCGCCAGTCCTCAACCTCTTCAACCTTTTCAGGCGTCAGAATATCCCAGACCTCAACCTCACCGGCATCATTGGAACGGATCGCCGCATGGACGGTCGGTTGCCGCTCGATACCAAGTCCGCGAAAAGCCTCTTCGCGCGAAAATACCGTATCCACCGCCGACAACACATCCGGTGTGGAGCGAAACGAGAAATTGAGACTGACTTTTTCAAAGCTCAAGTCTGCACGCGCTGCCATGCGTGAAACCGCTTTACCGGTTGCCGCAAAATCCTCAGGACGTGCGCCCTGAAACGAATAGATCGACTGTTTCTCATCGCCCACCGCAAAGAGGGTACGACGGACATCACGCTGCCCCGAGCCGGAGAAGAACTCGGCCGAGAGCATATTGATGACCTGCCACTGTTCAGGGCTGGTATCCTGCGCCTCATCCACCAGAATATGGTCGATACCGCGATCAAGCTTATACTGCACCCACATGCCCGCGCCGTTGCGCGATAACAGCGAGACTGTGCGGTTGATCAGATCGTCAAAGTCCAGCAAACCGCGATTGCGCTTCATCTTCTCATAGCGCGACAGCAAATCATCAATCAGTGTAAAGGCCGCAAGATTGAGCCGGATCAGCTGCAGTAGTTTAAGCCGGTCGAGCCCCTCATGAATATCGGCAGCAACACGGTTAAAGTCATCTTCGAAATCCGGCAGTTCCGCTTTTACCGCAGCGGTCGCCACCCATGAGCCGTTTTTCGGCTCGCCTGTGGATTTGAGAAATGCTTTACGCAAAATCTCCTGCATTTGTGCCGGCGTGGTCTGCGGTTTAATCATCCGCAATTGCAGCACCACATCCTGCGCACGGGCAGCAGGCTTACGCAGGTTCATTACCGCATCCAGCACATCTTCTGAAAACTCAGCCACCGGCCAGAGATCGGAGAGAATATCGGCTTCACTATCTTCGGGATCGAAGCCGAAGTGGCGGTAGAAAACATCCTGACGGGTTTCCGCAACGCCGGTCTGCCGGATAAATCCATGCAAGGCATGGCGCTTGGACACCGCTTCATCCAGCAGGTTTTCCAGCCCCATTTCACCGGCGGTTTCCAGCACCGTAGCAAAAGCTTCAGCCAGACCCGCATGGGCAGAGGTGGAGGCCACTTCCAGCAATTGCCGCCGTGCTTCCCCCACAAGTGCCGTCTGCATCATATCGTCGAGCATTTCAAAATGGCCGGCAATATTCGCTTCGAGCGGAAACTGATGCAAGATGGATTCACAAAAAGCATGAATGGTCTGGATTTTCAGACCGCCCGGCGTTTCCAAAGCGCGGGCAAATAAGCGCCGTGCAATTTCAAGACGGATCGCATCGGGTTCGCGCTTTTCCAAACTCTCAAGCTTTTTACTCAAACCTTCATCATCCAGTACTGCCCACTCCGACAGGCGCTGAAAGACACGGTTCTGCATCACGGCCGCTGCGGCTTTGGTATAGGTCAAACAAAGGATTTTAGACGGGTCTGTGCCCTCCAGCAGCAGCCGGATCACGCGCTCTGTGAGCACATGAGTTTTTCCGGAACCGGCATTGGCCGATACCCAGACGGAATCGTAAGGGTTTGCGGCCTTGGCCTGTGCATCAATGGTTTCCTGCGGGATGATAAATTTGAGTTTTGTCATGCATCACCGCCTTCATCAGCACCACCGGCTGACCATTCCAAAACACGCGCCAGATGATCATAATCACCTGTCAGATCACTTTCACGGAACGGCAAGGCACGGGAACGATAGCCCTGCTCCTCGCGATTATATTCCGTGAGCAATTCTCCGAGACGCGCCCATGATTCTTCGCCCAGTTCCACAGCTGTCTTCACGCTGGCACCGCGATCCGTACTGAGAATGGATTCCGGCTTGAGCCGTCCGCCGCCCTGCAAACGCACATAGAGCAAGTCCTGCGCATCGCTCTGGCCGATCTCCTTAAAAACACCACGGCGAAGCAAAGCCGCTTCCAGTGCCAGCTGCGGCGATAATAGTACATGGGCTTGGCGCACTGATGGTGTGGAGCCAGTCTTATAGTCAATCACTACCGTCGTACCGTCGCGCATCACATCAATACGGTCAGCACGGCCAGATAATGTCACGGCCAGCGGTTCGACAACCGCTTTTGCAGATGAAATTTCCGCATGGCGCTCACGCACATAAGGCGCGCGTTCACGCTCCCAATGCAAAAACTCCGGTATCAGCGCAGTAAAACGCGGCCACCACACGGCTTCGATCTCCGGCGGCAGATCGGCATCAGTGAAAGCACCGCGCCCGATTTCCAGCAACTCTTCTTCCGCCAGCGGTGACAGAGGATCAATATCGCGGCGGGTAAATTCACCAAGAATATCATGAAACAGCGTTCCGCGCTCAGCCGCAGCCGGATCGCGGATCAGCGGTTCCAATGCACGCAGACGCAGGATTTTCTTCGCATAGATCGCATAAGGATCACGGCGCAGCGTTTCGATTTCCGTGACCGAGAAATGTTTCGGTCGCGCATCAACCGGCGGCTTTGGCTCCGGACGCGAGACAAATGGCACATCGGGGCTGACATCGAGCAGACGTGCCCAATACAGATATTTACCGCCGCGCTCACGCATGGCGTCCGTTACAGCTTTGCCCGTCACCGTTTCCAGCCGCAGCAACCAGCGCGACGGCACAGTCGGCGCATTTTCAGAGCGCTGTGAGCGGGAGAAAATCACCTGTTCCATACCCGTTGCCATAGCAAAATCATGCGCGGCCAAACCGGTGCGCACTTCCGGCGGATCAAGCGCGATCATGCCCTTCATCGGGCGTGACATGAACGGATCATTGCGGGTTTTTGCCGGCCAGATCCCCTCATTCAACCCGCCGACAATCACCGTATCAACCGTCTGAAGACGGGCTTCCAGCGCACCCCAGATAAACACACGCGGATGACCGCCCGGATGCGGCTTGACCGTTTCATTGGCCAGCAGCGCTTCAAACATATCCGGCCATTCTTCCGGCAGAAAATCCAGCCCTGTATCAGCGGCAATCAGCTGGCGCAGAAATGCACTGAACTGCTCGCCCTGCTGTCCCTGATAGAGCAGATGCACCGTATCATCGATATCCCGTGCCAGATTTTCCAGTGCCTCGACACTCGCCCGCATGATCTGCGGAACTTCAATCCGCGCCTGAATGCGGATGAGATTGGTCAGCGGCGCTACGGCCGCAGTCATTGCCGCACAGAAACTCTGCAACTGAAGCAGTTCTGCTGCTGCAATATTATCCTGCCAGGCCGGTTCATAAGGCTTGGCGGAGGCTTCCATCATTTTCTGTTCAAGAAAGCCCGGCAGATCGGCAATATCCGCCCTGCCCGTACCACCACGCAGGGCAACCAGTTCCAGCATTTCCGCGGCACGACGCAAATCACCGCGCTTTTGCCCCAGCCGCACCAGCGGATGCTTGGCCAATGCCAGCAATGCCACCGGATCACCCGGTTCAAACACACAGGTAATCAACAGGCGCAGCAGAATAACCGCTTCCGTATCGCGCAGAAGTTTACCGCCGGAATCATCCGCATCAATGCCGAAACGGGTGAGTTCCAGCACAACGCGCCGCGCCAGATTACGGTCAACCGTCACCAATGCTGCGGTTTTATCCGGTGCTTCAATCGCATCACGTAACGCCAGCGCCACTGCCAGTGCTTCTTCACGCTCATTGGCGGTTTCGATCAGTGCCACATTCTGCATCGCATCGCGCACAGCCTGTGCATCCAGCCGCAAATGCCCCCATAGGTCTGTGGTTTCTGCCGGACGCAGTGCCTCACTGACAATGTGCTCACG
>JAIRVW010000037.1 GCA_031253705.1 Brucellaceae bacterium | reverse complement strand
CTGACAAATACCATTCGCGATGAGCAGGGCGTGCCAGATGCAGCGGTGTGCCGTCTGTCCATGAGCGGAACAAGCCGTCTTTATCAGTTGCCAGCAGTTGCGGCGTGCCTTTGATACCGCGCACTTTTTTCAGGCCGCGGATTTCACGACGTGCCAGCCACCATGCCAGCGGACTTGACCACCAGGGAGCAGCACTGACAACACGGCGGATGATACGGGTTTCCGGTTCGCCTTCAAAATAGCCTGCACGGGTTTCCGAGAAAATATCCCGTTTGAAAACGGCAGTCTCATAGAAATTAGGAATGGTTTCCATGAGCTGGGAATTGGTCTCGGAAGTTGAATAATTCATGATAATGTCACAGATATAAAGTCAATTCGGTGTGGAGGCAGGGCTGCCCGTACGACATGAGAACTAAATGCTTATTGGCCGTTATATGATACCTGTAATGATTAGCAGCCAGCTGATCAAGTCATGTGATGCGCTTTGGCGATTTGTCTCAAGGTTGTGGACAGCGGCACTGAGCTTGCGCAACAGTGAAATATCCTTGTTGTCGCAGGCTGCGAGTCGCTATGGTGCGCGCTGAAATGTGATTCATAAGCAGCTTTTGCATGATTGGCTGTAAAACAGCCGGAGTAAGATTTTGGGGCGTTTGTTCGTTGTAATCGGTGGTTTGCTGGTGCTGGTGCTGACTTTGGCGCTGGTCGTACCGCCTTTTATCGACTGGACAGGCTATCGTGACCGTTTCGAGCAGGAAGCCAGCCGGATTTTAGGGCGTCCTGTGCATGTGAACGGTACGGCCAAAGCGCGTCTGCTGCCATTTCCTTCCGTGACATTTTCCGATGTGCGCGTTGAGGGGGAAGACGGTCGCAGTGCTCTGACCATGGAACAATTTTCCATGGATGCGGAGCTGATGCCTTTCCTGCGCGGCGAAATCCTGATTTTTGATATGCGGATGGAAAAGCCGCATCTTTACGCAGGGCTGGACGGGCAGGGACGTCTTAACTGGAGCCTGCCTGAAAAGAGTAATCTTGCCGGATCGAAAGTGCGCATTGAAAAACTGGCGCTGCGTGACGGACAGATCACGCTGAGTGACGGCATGCGCGGGCGCAAGCAAGAATTGCAGAATATTAATGCCACGCTGTCAGCCGACGGTCTGGCAGGGCCGTGGCGCATTAACGGTACAGTGCAGGCTGATGGTCAGCCGTTTGCTCTTGATATCAGTACAGCGGAGAAAAAGCCGGATAATCCGCTGCGACTGCGCATTGGTCTGCGTCCTGCCAATCTGGCACTGGCTCTGGAAACGGAGGGCGATGTCACAGTTTCTGACGGTAAGCCTGTCTATAAAGGCCAGTTCTCATTCCTGACGTTAAGCGATGAAGAGCGTAAAAAGCAGGGTGCCACATCGGCGGTCACACTGGACAAGCTGCGGCTGACTGGAAAGTTTGAAGCGCAAAACAGCGGCTTCAATATTGAAGAATTCCGTATGGAGCAGGGCGAGGCCGATGCGCCCTATGTGATTAACGGCAAAGCACAGCTGGATTTGGCTGATAATCCGCATTTTATGATCAGCGCCGACGGGCAGCAGGTCTATCTCGACGGGATGAAACCGGATGTCAGCATCAAGGATGACAAAGCGGAAGCACAGCCGGTACTGTCCTTCCGTGAGAAGATCGGTTTTCTGCAGACATTGCTGGAGCGCATTCCGGTGCCGGATATTCCGGGCAATATTGATCTGCGTTTGCCAGCGATTGTCGCCAGCGGTACCACAATCCGCTCGATTATTATCCGTGCCGAGCCGGATGACGGCGCATGGAATATCAGTCAGTTACAGGCTGATCTGCCCGGACGCACGCAGATTGAAGCCAAGGGGAAATTGCAGCTTGGTTCGGATTTCGGTTTTGACGGCAGTTTCCTGCTCGCGTCGCGCCAGCCTGCAGGATTTGCCTCATGGCTGACGGGGGATGCGGCAACGCGTGCTCTGGGGCAGGTGCCTGCAGCTGGTTTTTCCGGAAAAATCAATCTGAATAATGATGTGCAGCAGATCAATGATCTTGAAATTGTGCTCGGTGAAACCGTGCTGAAAGGCAGTTTCGAGCGCAATGGCGGGGAGAAACGCGCCACATCATCTGTGCTGAATATTCAGGGCAAGGCGCTGGATGCGGGTACAATGCAATTGCTGAGCGGCCTGTTTCTGCGCGAAGGCGATTTGTCGGGACTTGCCGGAGAAAACCTGACCGTCAATCTCAAGGCGGGGCCGGTTAAATTTGCAGAACTGCAAGCAGATCAGCTTGATACAGCATTTCGTCTGAGCAGCGGGAAACTTGATTTCGACCGCTTGCTGATCAGCGGTTTGGAGGGCGCAACCATTACTGCGACCGGATCGCTGCGGCCGTTCGATAATTCAGTCAATGCGACGCTGGATGCTACAATTCTGGCTGACGATCTCAGCCCTGTTCTGCATCAGCTGAATGCGAGCTTTCCGCGTGAACCGCTGATTGCGGCGCTGGCTGCCAGAGCGGATGCTTATTCGGACTTGTTTACCGGAACCAAGCTTGATCTGCTGGTCAATGCGGTTAACCTTTTTGCCGATGGCGATGTGAGTAATAGTGAAAAACCGGCAGAACCGGCCGGTGAAAAGGCTCGTGGCAAACGGGTTAAACCGGCCGATGCGGATAAAAGCGATATTGCCGAATTCTCCTTCAGTCTGAACGGTCAGAGCGGTGCGCTGATCCTGTCGGTGGCGGGGTCTTCCAAAGGTACGCTGACCGGTTCCGAGCCGATGCAATTGTCACTGACTGCAAATGCCAAAGCGGCTTCTGGTGAGGCGGCACTGGCGCTGCTTGGTCTGCCGGTTGTGCCGCTGGGGCTGATGGGCGAGGCTGAACTGAATTTGCAGGCGCAGGGTGCGCCGGTTGCCGGTATGAAAACTGCGCTGGAAATTACCGGTGAAGACGGCAATGCGCGTCTTGATGGTGTAATCACGCTGACCGGTGATGAACTGACAGCCAGCGGTAAGGCGATACTGAAAAGCGATGATCTGGAACCGTTTCTGGCGACGGCCGGATATGCTCTGCCTTTCGGGCGTGGTTTTGGTGCCGGTTTGCCGGTGAATATTACCAGTGATTTTCAGTTCGGGAAAAACATTGTCCGCCTTCCGAATTTGCAGGGGCAGCTTGATGATGAAACCATGAGCGCCAGACTGGACGGTTCGCTTTCTGACCAGTCGGTTGCTCAGCTGCGTGGCGAGATCAAGCTGGAACGCTTTGATCTGTCGGCCTTATTCGCGGCCATGACCGGCTTGTCGGTGGCAGATATCACCGGTAACGACGGTAAGAGCTGGGCGCAAACACCTTTCGGTAAGCGAACCAATCTGCCGCTGGGGCTGGACTTGAGGGTCAGTGCCGCGCAGGCGGTTATGACTGAGAATGCTGTGATCAGTGATTTCTCAACGCGTCTTGTCAAAAATGACCAGCAATTGCAGCTGAATGAAATCGGCGGCAACTGGGCGAAGGGCAAATTATTGGGCAAGCTTGATCTGAATAATAATAACGGCACATTGCTGGCCAACGGTGATCTGCGTCTGTCCGGCGGAGATATGGCTGCGCTTTATCAGCCGGAGGGGATCAATCCGCCTCTGAGTGGTACGAGTGATATTAAACTCGGTTTTACCGGCAGCGGTAAGTCAATGGCTGATCTTATTCATGCGCTGGCGGGTGAAGGGACGCTGGTTGCTGAAAAGGCAACGCTGAACGGTTTCAATATCGCGGCTATGCCGGAAGTGATGCGACAGTCCGATCTGTTATCTGACAATGTGACCGCGCAGGACGAGCCAAAACAGACTGAGGCAGAGCGCAGTCAGCTGGCGAAAATGCTGGTGCAGGGCGGGCAGATGAATGCACTGCGGATTGAGGCACCATTGTCTCTCGCCGGAGGTGTTTTACGTGCGCCTGCGCTGAAAGCGCAGAGTGATCAGGCTGCTTTGCAGGCCGATCTGCAATTTGATCTGAACCGTCTGGTCTGGGGCGGCAGTGGTTCTGTCAATATGGCGTTGGCACAGCATGATCGTAATGATGTGACGCCGCAATTGCAGTTCGCACTCTCCGGTTCATGGAATGCGCCGCAGATTAAATTTGATGAGCAGCCGATGGTGCAGTTTCTGACGCAGCGCGGTTTGCTGCGCGAGCAGCAGCGGGTGGAAGCATCACAGGCTCTGATTATTGAAAAGCAACGCCTGAAACGCGAGGCTGATTATTATGCAGCTCAAGTTGAGGCACGCAAACGCCAGCGTATTGAAGCGGAAGAAGCTTTGCGCAAACGCGCGCAGGAAGCGGCCGGTTCGGGTACTGCTCTGCCTCAGGAATTGCAGCAGAAACCGGCGCCGCAGGTGCCGGATATTAAGCCAAGTCTGGATGAGTTTTTGCAGACATTGCCGGAAACGCAGCTGCAATAAAGCTGTTATCTGCCGGTTGTGCTTAAAACCCAGTCCAGCGCATAGAGGCGCAGGCTTGAGGACAGATTACTGGTGCGATCCCGCTGATCATCAATCATGGCAATGAGTGAGGCCAGCGACTGGCCATTCTGGGCAGCGATCTCTACGATAATCTCGTAAAATGCATCTTCTAGCGAGAAGCTGGTGGCATGACCGTGGAGTGTAATGGAATGTTTGCGCAGACGGGCTTTGCTGCGTGCTGTCGTGCTCAGGGGCTGACGGGTGGTTTTGTCAATCATTCTGCATCATCGGCAGATGTGGCGGAAGGACGGGGTTCCAGCCGGTTCAGCTCAAGAAATTTCGCGCTCTTCTCAGCCTGATTTTTATCGAAGTTTTTCTCTGCCTTGGTGCGCCCGAACAGGATGCGGTTGGCATTGGCCTCGGTTTCTTTGGTCGCGTGCGCTTTGCGTTTTTTGAATTGTTTGAGATTGATAATGTCACTCATGACGCCGCCCTCTCAAAGATCGTTGGGAATAAAGCATTCCGGCTGAGCAAAAACTAAGCCGGAATGTGT
>JAIRVW010000444.1 GCA_031253705.1 Brucellaceae bacterium | reverse complement strand
ACGCTGCGCGGTGCTTGAACCACCGACCATCAGACCGCCCAGCGCGCCGACAGCTGCACCGATACCTGCACCGCTGGCGGTATTGGAGACCTTCTGTTCGCCTGTATAAGGATCTGTTGTACAACCGGCGAGAAATGTAGCTGCGGTTGCGGCAAGAGCAATCTTTTTCAACATGGTTCAAATTTCCTGATTCAAGATGTGCCGCAGGATAACGGCAAATACGGCAGTATGGTGATTAATTTTTGACTTGAGGTCAAATTCATATCGTTAAAATTATGCTTTTATGCTTTTCCCAGCCAAAACACCCTTCAAAACCGGCATACAGGCTTATAATTGCCCCCATCAAAATGTGGCACGGCAATCAGCCCAGCCCTTCATATGCCGGTTCAGTTCTGATTTTGAGAATCGCAAGCTCTAGCGGATTGCGCGCCCCTCGCCGTCAAAGCGGTGAATATGATCCTTATCCGGCGTAGCATAAATCACCGTTCCGGCTTCCACACGATACTGGCCGAAAATACGCACTGTCAGCAGCCCTGCAGCCTCTGTATCCAGATAGACATTGGTATCTGCGCCAAGCTGTTCGACATGAACGACAGAGCCTTTCCACTGACCGGAATTGCTATCCAGCGTAATATGTTCCGGACGGATACCAATGCGCTTTGCCTGTCCGTCATTCAGCGCTGTAGCATCGACAAAGTTCATCTTCGGCGAGCCGATAAATCCGGCGACGAATTCGTTATCCGGCGCGTTATAGAGATCCATCGGGGCGCCGACCTGTTCGATCTTACCGCCATTCAGCACCACAATCCGGTCGGCCAATGTCATTGCCTCAACCTGATCATGGGTCACATAAATCATCGTTGCAGAGAGCTGACGATGCAGCTTGGCAATTTCCAGACGTGTATTGACGCGCAGTGCCGCATCAAGATTGGAGAGCGGCTCATCAAACAGGAACAGCTTTGGCTCACGCACCAGAGCACGACCAATAGCCACGCGCTGTCGCTGACCACCGGAAAGCTCTGCCGGACGGCGTTGTAAATAGCTGTCGAGCGACAACATGCCGGAGGCCTGTTTGACCCGTTCATTAATCTCTGCAACCGGTTTGCCGGCCTGTTTAAGGCCGAGCCCCATATTGGCTTCAACAGTCAGATGCGGATAGAGCGCATAGCTCTGGAACACCATAGCAATGCCGCGCTTGGCAGGCGGTGTCTGGTTAACCACCTGATCATCAATATATACTTCACCGGCATTGGCATCTTCCAGACCGGCAATAATACGCAACAGTGTGGATTTACCGCAGCCGGACGGCCCGACGAAAACGACCAGCTCACCGTCCCGCACGTCCAGATCAATACCTTTGATAATATCGACCTGACCATATGATTTGCGGATATTATTGAGTTTCAGAGTTCCCAAAGTCGTTTTCCCGTCAGAGTAATTTCAAAGTCAAAACCGCTGGTTCGAAGCCGCAGGCAGTCTTACAATTTCACAGCCAGACCGCTGCGCACACTTTCATCAGCAGCCAGACAAATACGCAAAGACTGCACCGCATCATCCATATGACGGGTGAGATCGATCTTCTCTGTGATCGCCTTCAGCATGAATGCCTGTTCACGGTCGCACAGTTCCTGATGATCCGGCTCACCCTGCATAGAGAGCAATTCGTCCTGCTTTTTGAATTTGCCGTCTGCATCGGTTTCGGCCTGATGCACGCGGATCACAGATGTTTTGGTATGCGTATTGATATCGGCAGAGCTTGCGCCCTCTTCCATAACGATGGAAACGCAACCCTTCGGTGAGATCACATCTTTCACGAAGAATGCAGTTTCCGACATCATCGGCCCCCAGCCTGCTTCATACCAGCCGACCGAGCCATCGGCGAACAGCACCTGCAGATGGCCGTAATTATACATGCCTTCCGCAACTTCATCACTCAGACGCACGCCCATGCCACGCACTTCCACGGCTTTGGCATCCGTAATCTGACACATCACATCCAGATAATGCACACCGCAATCGACAATCGGTGATGTGGTTTTCATCAGCTGTTTATGGGTCTGCCAATGGGCACCGCTGGACTGCTGGTTCAAATTCATGCGGAATACAAAAGGCCCGCCGAGATTGCGTGCTTCCTCGATCAGGCGCATCCATGACGGATGATGACGCAGAATATAGCCGATCACCAGCTGGCGGCCGGTTTCCTTGGCTTTTGCAACCACGCGCTCCGCATCAGCTACGGTTGTTGCCAATGGCTTTTCAACGAAAACGTCGCTGCCCGCTTCCATCGCCATAATCGCATAGTCCGCATGGCTGTCCGAATAGGTCGCAACGCAGACCAGATCAGGTTTGAGCTGCTGCAGCGCTTCTTCATAAGAGCTCATCAGCGGATAGGAGCGCAGTTCTTCCGGCAGGTGGACGCTTGAGCGATTGACCAGACCGACAATCTCAAAGCCCGGATTTTTATGATAAGCCAGCGCATGGCTTAAGCCCATATTACCCAGACCGGCGACCATTACGCGCAGTTTTTTTGCCCCGACTTCACTCATTTGACTGCTCCTGCGGTAATGCCGCGAATTAACTGACGGGAGAATATGAAATAGAGGATCAGCACCGGCAGAATTGCCAGGGACAGCGCGGCCAGAACCGCATTCCAGTTGGTTACATATTGCCCGATAAACATCTGTGCGCCGAGTGTTACGGTTTTGGTTTCCTCAGACGGCGCAAGGATCAGCGGGAACCAGAGATCATTCCAGATCGGGATCATTGTGAAGACCGCAACAGTCGCCATTGCCGGACGCACCAGCGGCAGCACGAGGCGGAAGAAAATGCGATATTCGCTCAGACCATCCATACGACCGGCATCTTTGAGATCTTTCGATACCTGCCCCATAAATTCAGACAAGATGAAGATCGCCAGCGGCAGCCCCTGCGCCGTATAAACTAAGATCAGCGAGGTCAGCGTATTCACCAGACCACTGGCCACCATCAGCTCGAGAATGGAAACGGTGCCAAGACGGATCGGGATCATGATGCCCAACGCCAGATACAGCCCCATCAGCGTATTGCCGCGAAAGCGGTATTCCGACAGTGCGAAAGCGGCCATTGCCCCGAAAATCAGCACCAGCGCAATTGCTACAACGGTGACAATCAGACTGTTCTGGAAATAGAGGAAGAAATTCCCCTGCGTCATCACCGTCTGATAGCCGATCAGGCTGAATGTTTCAGATGTCGGAAAAGACAAAGGCGAACGGAAGATTGCCGCCTTGGTCTTGAAGGAATTGATGATGATGATCACCACCGGAAACAGAGCGATCAGCGTATAGAGGATCAGGATCGCATGGGCGGCAATACTGCGGACCGGAGACTGGGTTGCGCGGCTCATAGCATAATCCTCAGAACTGATAGCGACGCAGACGTCGCTGAATGCCGAACAAATAAACACAGACGCCGATCAGAATGATGAAGAACATCAGTGAGGCAATCGTCGCGCCCATATTCTTGTCGCCAACCTGCAGCTGGAAACCAAAGAAGGTGCGGAACATGAATGTGCCGAGAATATCGGTGGAATAATTAGGCCCTGCCAGCGCACCCTGTGCCGAATAGATCAGATCGAAGGCGTTGAAATTACCGACAAAGGTCAGAATGGAGATAATACCGATAGAAGGCAGGATCAGCGGCAGTTTGATCTTCCAGAACTGTGATGCGCCGGTAATGCCGTCGCACTCGGCCGCTTCAATAATCTCATCAGGAATAGACAGCAGTGCCGCATAGATCAGCATCATCGGAATACCGATAAACTGCCAGACCGAGATCAGGCCAAGCGCTGTCAGCGCATATTCTTTCTGTCCGAGCCATGGTGAGAACAGGCTTTTCAGCCCCACCAGATCAAGCATATTCGGTGCCACGCCCCACAACGGCGACAGGATCAGCTTCCAGACGAAACCGACAATCACAAAGGACAAAATGGTCGGTATGAAAATCGCTGAGCGGTAGAATGCGGCAAAACGCAATTTCGGATGGCTGAGCAGCGCGGCAAGCAAAATACCGATCGGGTTCTGCACCAGCATATGAATGACAAAGAACCACATATTATTGCCAAGCGCATTCCAGAAACTCGCCGACCAGCGCTCATCACCGAGCAGCGTGCGGAAATTATCCAGCCCGACAAAAAAGCTTTCCTGATTTTCAACACGGAACAGCGATAATTGCATAGTTCCGAAAAGCGGCAGGATCATAATAGCCGTATAAACCAGCACCGCCGGTGCCAGAAAAACCGCTATATGCCAGCGGAAAGGCGGTTTGCTTGTCGAATTTCGCGCCATACCGGTCGTAAGCTTTCAAACAGGCATGTCCGGCAAAGTGACTGTCGTCTCGCAGCGGAACACGCATAAAAATAGGTAACAATAATAACTGGCAAAAAAGCCATCCGCCTGCCCCGCACACTGACCTGTAAAGATCAGGCAGGGGTTAAGGCGAATGGCTCAATTCATGTTATTTCGCAGGCTTGTACCAGCTGTCGAGGCCCTTCTGCAGCTTTTCGCCGGCCTGTTCAGGTGTCACTGTGCCATTGATAACATTGGCGGATTCAATCCAGGTTTCGTTTTCCAGATTTGGTGTACCGCGCGAGAGGATCTGATAGGTCGAACGGATGGTCGACTTACAATCTTTACGCCAGCCAACCATTTCCGCAGCCAGCGGATCTTCCAGTTTAATCTCGCTGGAAGACAGGCTGAAGAAGCCCGGCAGAGCATTTGCATAAATGGTTGCGAATTCATCCGACGCCACCCAGTTCAGGAACTTGGCAGCTGCTTCCGGATTTTTGGTCTTGGCATTCATGCCGATGCCCAGATCGTTGTGATCGGAGATATAGCATGTGTCACCGTCTTTACGTACCGGAGGCGGAAACGCGCCCATTTTGAAATCAACCTGCGGGTTGAACACGCTGAGTTCCCATGAGCCGGTCGGATAGATTGCAGCGCGGCCAAGGGTAAACAGGTTCTGGCTGTCCGGATAGGTCTGGGCTTCAAAACCGTCGCCGAGATAATCTTTCCATTTTGCCAGTGTTTTGAACGGGTCAACCCAGTCCGCATCGGTCAGTTTCTGAGTACCGGCGATCAGAGCCTTGCGGCCTTCTTCACCCTTCCAGTATGTCGGGCCGATATTCTGGTAGCCCATGGTAGCGGCTTCCCAGAGATCCTTGGTGCCCATGGCCATCGGAATATAGTTACCGTCAGCTTTGATCTTTTCCAGAGCTGCGAAGAATTCTTCTTCGGTCTTAGGAACGCTGACACCTACTTTTTCAAAGGCATCTTTATTATAGATGAAGCCGTGAATAACGGAGGCAACCGGCACGCAGAATGCGGTTTTTCCGTCATCGGTCTGCCATGCGGATTTCGCCACATCGCTGAAATTCTTCATACCTTCCAGATCGTTGAGCGAAGACAGCTGACCTTTTTCATAAAGCGCCAGCGACTTGTCAAACGGACGGCAGGTGATGATGTCACCGGCTGTACCGGCATCAAGCTTCGCACCCAGCGCCGCATCATATTCAGTCGGCGTTGAAGGGTTGAAGGTTACTTTGATACCCGGATTTGCCGCTTCAAAAGCCGGAATGAGCTTTTCCTGCCAGATCGGCAGATCGTCATTACGCCAGCTTTCAATGGTCAGCGTTACATCTGCAGCTGATGCCGCAGATACAGTACCCAAAACAGCAGCACCAAGAACGCTTGATGCCAGCAATGCGGAACTGAAATTTTTGAAATTCATTTTACTCTCCCCGCGGCGCGTTTGTTCAGACGCGTCATGAAACTTGTTTGTTTCTGTTCTTAGAGTGGTTCCGGTCAAACCCCGGTTTTCCGGATCGTCTCTTTCAGATTTTTGCCGTTGCAGTCACTGCACCGGCATTTTCATTATCATCTGCCAATTCTGGCATACGGATAGAAAACCATATCCCTCAGCCCCGGAACAGAACCATTTATTGCAAAAGAAAAACTTCCTGAGTTAAGCCCTGTGCCGGTTACGGTTTGTTTTTAAATTATACCGTCCGGTCTTAAGCCGCCCTTTAAGACCTCTTCTCCCGTCTGTCCTCATACAGAGTAATGCGTAAATATCTTTTTCTGTCCAGCAAAAGCAAAGAATTTATCACTATTACTTGCATTCGCGATCAGTCGTCTTATTCAAACAGCAATATTGGTTCTATTTTTTTCGACCATATGGATCATCATAAAAGACCATCCTTGAATACCAATTCACCCGAACATAGTGAAAGCACCGCAAAGCGACTCGCAAATGCACTTTACGGGCAAGAAACTGGACTTGCGAAGAATTTAAAACGATTTAAACGAAAATATTCTTTGATTTGGCAATTTGTGATACCTGCAATAAAACCCCGTTCAGAAACGGACAGAGAATCGGGAGCATAATGTGGCGGATTATATTCTTGGCATAGACGGCGGCGGCACCGGCTGTCGTGCAGCAATTGCAGATACAACGGGCAAAGTGTTGGGCACCGGTCAGGCAGGCCCTGCCAATATCATGACCGATATGGACACCTCCGTGGTCAATCTTCTCGCGGCCACCGATGCCGCGCTGCTTGCTGCCGAATTGCCGGTGAAATCCTATAGCCGCATCACTGCCGTTCTGGGACTGGCAGGCGCCAATGTTTCCGGTGTTGCTGAACAATTGCAGCAAGCCCTGCCCTTTGCCCGCAGCCGCGTGATCTCCGACGGCATTATCGCCCTGCAGGGTGCTATCGGTGATGCTGATGGTGTTGTGGTCATTCTCGGTACCGGCTCTGTCTATATTTCCCGCCGCAACCATAATATCACCATGAAAGGTGGCTGGGGCTTTAAAGTCAGTGATCTTGGCGGCGGCGCACGTCTTGGCCAGAAGCTTCTGGAAGAATCCCTGCTGGCCTATGACGGTATTTATCAGCGCACGCCGCTCAGCAATGCATTGCTTGCCCATTTCGGCGACGAGCCGCATGCCATTGTCCGCTTTGCCCATGATGCCCGCCCGAATGATTTCGGCCAGTTTGCACCACTCGTCTTTGAATATGCGGCACAAAATGATCCGCTCGCGGAAAAGATCATCAAACAAT
>JAIRVW010000419.1 GCA_031253705.1 Brucellaceae bacterium | reverse complement strand
TGATCATAGCTTTCCGCGACCGCAAGGATCTGATCGAATTTTTTCACGCGGGTGCAGATGGTGATCATTTTTTCAACACCGGCATCAAGTGCACGCTGAATAATCGCGTCGCGTTCTTCTGCAAAATCCGCGAAATCGAGATGGCAATGGCTGTCTACAAGCATAATAAAAGTCCTGCCCGAGGTTTAGCGCTCGGGAAAATGATACGGGCGATAATCCGCCCGTATCTTATATAAGATATTACTCTTCGGTTTCCACATAGCGCGGGAAGATCGGCTGCGGTGCAGGCAGTTCAGCACCACCAACCAGCACATCACCGAGATCAGCAAAGCTGCGCTTGTCTTCCGCAATACCCAGAATATCCAGCAGCTTGGCTGAAGATGTCGGGATATAGGCCTGCGTCATGATCGCGACACGGCGCAGCACTTCTGCGGTTACATAAAGCACAGTGCCCATGCGTACCGGATCGGTCTTGCGCAGCGCCCAAGGCTCCTGAGCAGCGAAATAACGGTTGGCTTCCGATACCACATTGAAGATTGCCGCCAGTGCCTGATGAATAGCCTGAACCTTCATCGCATTGCGGGCAATATCCAGCGCTTCTTCAGCCAGTTTCAGAATAGCTGTATCTTCCTCGTGGAAGTTCGCTTTTTCCGGTACCTTGCCTTCGCAGTTCTTGGCGATCATCGACAGCGAGCGCTGTGCCAGATTGCCCAGATCATTGGCCAGATCAGCATTGGTGCGGTTAACAATCGCTTCGTGATTGTAGCTGCCGTCCTGACCGAATGGCACTTCACGTAGGAAGAAATAGCGCACCTGATCCAGACCATAACGGTCGATAAAGGCAAACGGATCGATCACATTGCCGACTGACTTCGACATTTTCTCGCCGCGGTTGAACAGGAAGCCGTGTGCGAAAACACGTTCCGGCAGAGGCAGACCGGCAGACATCAGGAATGCTGGCCAGTAAACGGCGTGGAAGCGCACAATGTCCTTACCAAGAATATGGGCAGAAGCTGGCCAGAACTGAGCCTTTTCCGCATCCATATCCGGATAGCCGATAGCGGTGAGATAATTGGTCAGCGCATCGACCCAGACATACATCACATGCTTGTCATTGCCAGGAACCGGCACACCCCAGTCAAAGGTGGTGCGGGAAACAGACAGGTCACGCAGGCCGGATTTGATGAAGCTCAGCACTTCATTACGGCGCTCAGACGGGCCGACAAATTCCGGATGCTTTTCAAAATAGTCGATCAGCGGCTGCTGATATTTGGACAGACGGAAGAAATAGCTTTCTTCTTCATGCCATTCCACTGGCGAACCGATCGGCTCACGGCGCACACCATCTTCACCGACAGTGGTTTCGCTCTCATCAAAATAGGCTTCCTGACGAACCGAATACCAGCCTGCATAGCTGTCGAGATAGATATCGCCGTTCGCGACCATGCGCTCCCAGATATCCTGACAGGCTTTGTAATGACGCTCTTCCGTGGTGCGGATGAACTGGTCATGAGATGAGCCGATTTTCGCCAGCATTTCGCGGAACACGGCTGAGTTCTTATCAGCCAGTTCAAGCGGCGTAATGCCTTCTTTCTCGGCTGTCTGCTGCATTTTCAGACCATGTTCGTCTGTACCGGTGAGGAACAGCACATCTTTGCCGTCCAGACGCTGGAAGCGCGCCATAGCATCGGTGGCAATCGATGTATAGGCATGACCAATATGCGGCGTACCATTCGGGTAGAAGATCGGGGTGGTGATATAAAATTTTTCGCGGCTCATGTCGGATCCGTCTTGTCGAGATATTTTATCTCATGAACTCAATATGATGATAACTGATAAAACCGGCATATCGCATGTCGGAGCGTAAGTCAGCCCTAAATGCATCTAAATCAGAAACTCATACCCTTGATTATGCGGTTTTATGATCCTGCACGCAGTTTACTGAAAGTAATGTGCAATGACCGGCTCGCTCGGCGGCATCAGCCGGTCTCAAGCCTCAGACCGGCATGCCGCTGCGCATAGCGCGGTGCATCTTTTCCATCATGATCAGCGCCGCCTGCTTGCGGTCGAGATTATAGCTCTCTGTTTCCATGGCTTCGCGGCGCAGATCATCCCAGAATTGCGACCATTGACTGGCCTGCACTGCCTGCCCTTGTTCAGCTAGACCAAGTGCCTGCGCGGCAGCCTTATCCAGCAAATATTCAAGGAAAAGCTGGTTTTGCACATCAGCCTCACGGCCGCCGAGAACAGCAGCCAGTGCCTGCGCCTTCGGCAGATCAAAATGATTACCGCTCAGCACAGCATCCACCGTATCGGTGATTTCGAGGCCGCCATGCGCCACAAGCAGCAAGGCTTTGCGCACAGATCCTTCCGCCCGCGCACTCAATGCCGCGAAATAAGCCTGATCCTGCACATCAATGCCGACATCTCTGCCTGCAACTTCCAGCGCACGTTTCAGCTCAGCATCATTCAGCGGCTTGAAAGCGAGCGATTGGCAGCGCGAACGAATAGTTGGCAACAGACGACCGGACGAATGGGAAATCAGAATAAACAACGCCCGTGCAGGCGGCTCTTCCAGCGTTTTCAACAACGCATTGGCGGCATTACGGTTCATATCATCCGCAGGATCAATGATAACAATGCGCCATGCACCATCACCGGAGGTGCGGCTCAGAAAATGTGTAATACGGCGGATTTCTTCCACCGTAATCGCCGTGCGGTATTTACCGGTTTTCGCATCAAACGGACGCGTAATATGTAACAGTGCCGGATGCATACCTTGGGAAATCTGACGATACGGTGCGGCATCCAGATCAGGTGTGCTCAGTTGCTGCGGAGCGGATGCGCTGTCCGGATAGTGCAGCATATGACCGGCAAGGTGAAAACCGGTTGTCGCTTTACCGATACCCTGCAAACCTTCAAAGAGCAGCGCATGATGCATGCGGCCTTCTTGATAGGCCT
>JAIRVW010000359.1 GCA_031253705.1 Brucellaceae bacterium | reverse complement strand
CCGGCCTTCAAATTCATTGCCTGTGCAGGCGTGTTGTTTTTCACACCGCTGATCACCACACCGCGTGTTGTTGGTGCCAGGCCGGATTTGCGCGCCAGTTCCGGCGTAATATTCTGCACCTGAGCTCCCGCCAGCGGATTACGGCCTGTCACTTCCCGTGCAGGTGCTTCCTTCGGCGGCTGAGCCAGCGTTACAGCGACCTCACGGGATTTACCGTCATTCAGCACAGTCATCTGCACGGTCTTGCCGATACCCGCCGTGGACACGCGATAGGCCAGCGCATCCGGATTATCGACCTTCACACCGTCAATCGCGGTAATCACATCGCCAACTTTAATACCGGCACTCGCAGCAGGGCCTTTTTCAGCAAGATCAGTAATCAGCGCGCCGGAAGGCTGCTTCAGACCAAGGCCTGCAGCAATATCCGGTGTAATGGCCTGAAATGTTGCACCGACATAAGGACGCTCGAATTTATCGCTACCGCTCTCTGCGGATTTTACAACCGCAGAAACCATATTCGACGGGATAGCAAAGCCGATGCCGACAGAACCGCCGCTACGTGAATAGATCGCTGTGTTGATACCAATCAGATTACCGTTCATATCAATCAATGCACCGCCGGAATTACCCGGATTAATCGCGGCATCGGTCTGAATGAAGAAATCGAAATCCGAGACGCCCACCTGCGTACGAGACTGCGCGGAAACAATACCACTGGTCACAGTCTGCCCGACACCGAACGGATTACCGATAGCCAGCACCAGATCACCAACTTCAACCTTGTCAGAATCGGCAAGCTTAATTGTTGGCAGCTGTTCTTTGGCATCAATTTTCAGAATCGCCAGATCAGTCGTCACATCATTGAGCAGCAACTTAGAAGAAAACTCGCGGCCGTCAGCCAGTGCGACTTTAATATCATCTGCACCGTCAATAACGTGATTATTGGTCACAATCAGACCGGAACTGTCGACGATAACACCGGAGCCGAGCGATTGCTCAAAGCGTGGTTTGTTCTGGCGCATCTGTCCGCCGAAAAACTGCTCAAAAAACGGATCACCAGAAAATGGCGAAGCCTGCTGCTGTACTTTACGGCCTGCATAGACATTCACCACCGCGCCGGAGGTCGATTTCACCAGAGGCGCGTAAGAGAGCTGAATATCACTATGAGATTGCGGCACCTGCTTTTCAGCAACTGCAGGCGTGCTCACGGCAGGCGCAAAAACTGAAATCGTTCCCGCGGCAATGACACCGGTGAGTAAAACAGCCAGACCGGCCTTATAGATTTTTCCAAGACGTCCCGACGCATTGGCCGGATCATTCTGCAGATGTGAGGTCATTGTTATATCCTATTTCCCGGAAACCGACTGATCAGGACGAATATAGGCTGCAAATTCAGCCGGAAAAGTGGCTGACCCACAAACATAAAATTAAATTCTTGTAATATAACAGGGCATTAGAAGAGATTATCCATTCCCCGCAGTTCTCAGAAGAATACATGATCAGGGCAAAACCGAAAATATAGACAAAAGTGATAACAAGGCCTCATCACGGGAGGCCGAAATATTAAAGCAATAAAATAAAAAAGGGGCCGTGAGGCCCCTTAATTTATATAATCTGTTTAAAACAGATTATGCAGCTTCTGCTTCAGCAGCTTCAGCTTCAACGCGTGCGCGGTCAGCTGCGCCCTTAGCAGTAATGTCGCGTTCTACGAACTCAACAACTGCCAGAGGAGCGTTATCACCGAAGCGATAGCCTGCCTTCATGATACGGATGTAGCCGCCGTGACGGTCAGCATAACGGGTTGCCAGAACGTCAAACAGTTTCTGAACCAGCTGTACATCGCGGATAGCCGAAATGGCCTGACGACGTGCATGCAGATCACCGCGCTTGCCGAGAGTGATAAGCTTCTCAACGATCGGACGGATTTCCTTTGCCTTAGGCAAAGTTGTTACGATCTGTTCGTGTTCAATCAGCGAAGCAGCCATGTTGGCGAACATTGCCTTACGGTGGCTTGCAGTCCGGTTCAGCTTACGGAGTGTCTTTCCGTGGCGCATGAGCCTTCTCCTTTAAAATCTATCTTCCGGTCGCAACCGGTCTCAATATTGATCTTCGTAGCGCTTAGCGAGATCTTCGATATTTTCCGGCGGCCAGGTTGGGATTTCCATACCGAGATGGAGACCCATCGATGCCAGAACTTCTTTGATTTCGTTCAGCGACTTGCGGCCGAAATTCGGTGTCCGCAGCATTTCGGCTTCTGTCTTCTGGATCAGATCGCCGATGTAAACGATGTTATCGTTCTTCAGGCAGTTTGCAGAACGGACAGACAGTTCCAGTTCATCCACTTTCTTGAGGAGAGCCGGATTGAATGCGAGTTCTGCAACCTGTTCCTGCGGAGCTTCCTTCTGCGGCTCGTCAAAGTTGACGAAGATCGCAAGCTGGTCCTGAAGAATGCGCGCTGCATAAGCAACTGCATCTTCACCACTGACAGAGCCGTTGGTCTCAACATTGAGGATCAGCTTGTCATAATCGAGAACCTGTCCCTCACGGGTGTTTTCGATTTTGTAGGAAACCTTACGTACCGGTGAATAGAGGCTGTCAACCGGAATAAGACCGATCGGAGCATCTTCAGCGCGGTTACGGTCAGCAGGCACATAGCCCTTGCCCGTATTGACAGTGAATTCCATGCGGATTTCAGCGCCCTCATCGAGGGTGCAGATGACGTGATCCGGATTAAGGATTTCAACATCACCAACCGTCTGGATATCACCAGCCGTTACGACGCCTGGTCCTTCCTTGCGGACAACCATGCGCTTAGGTCCGTCGCCTTCCATACGGATAGCGATTTCTTTAACGTTCAGTACGATATCGGTTACGTCTTCACGCACGCCGTTGATCGACGAGAATTCATGCAGAACGCCGTCAATCTGAACAGCAGTCACCGCAGCACCGCGCAGCGAAGAAAGAAGAACGCGACGCAGCGCGTTACCCAATGTCAGACCGTAACCGCGTTCAAGCGGCTCAGCCACAACAGTGACCTTATTCTTCGAGCCCTGGGTCAGAAAATCAACCTTGTTTGGCTTGATCAGTTCCTGCCAGTTTTTCTGAATCATGTGCTTTCCTTTAATCTAGCTTTGCCACTATCCAATCGTGGCAACAGAGAGCGGAAACCACGAAAGACCTGAACATAAGTTCCGGCCTTTGCGGCGATGGACTGATTAGACGCGACGCTTCTTGCGTGGACGGCAACCATTGTGCGGGATCGGGGTCACATCACGGATCGAGGTGATTGTGAAACCGGCAGCCTGCAGAGCGCGAAGCGCGGATTCACGGCCGGAACCCGGACCGCAAACTTCAACTTCAAGCGAACGCATGCCGTGTTCCTGAGCCTTCTTGGCGCAATCTTCTGCTGCGATCTGAGCAGCAAAAGGTGTCGACTTACGCGAACCTTTGAAGCCCTGTGCACCGGCTGAAGACCAGGCAATCGCATTGCCCTGGGCGTCAGTGATGGTGATCAGTGTGTTGTTGAACGACGAATTAACGTGAGCAACACCCGAGGAAATATTTTTACGTTCGCGACGACGAACGCGACCGGCTTCTTTAGCCATAACTAGTCCTTCCAATTGATCTCGACACCGCCGTAGTACCAGCGGCTACACCGACATACCGGAGCCCGAAGGCTGATATGTCTGGATCTGTTTATCAGCCCCTCGCGGAGCCAAACTTTAAAGCACTCCGTAAACGGAGCATAATCCCTGCTTATTTCTGATCAGCCCCGTCAAGGGGCGACAGAAAAAGCCAAATACCGGAGCCGCCTTATAAAACAGCTCCGGTATCCGCAGATTATTTCTTCTTACCTGCGATAGCCTTTGCAGGACCCTTACGGGTACGAGCATTGGTGTGGGTACGCTGACCGCGAACCGGCAGGGAGCGACGATGACGCAGACCGCGGTAGCAGCCCAGATCCATCAGACGCTTGATGTTCATCGAAACTTCACGACGCAGATCACCTTCTACCTGGTAATCACGGTCAATGGTTTCACGAATCTGCAGCACTTCAGCATCTGTCAGCTGGTTTACACGGCGATCGAGCGCAATGCCGACCTTTTCCATGATTTCAGCAGCAAATTTAGGGCCGATACCGTGAATATACTGAAGTGCAATGATTGCACGCTTATTCGTTGGAATGTTTACGCCAGCAATACGTGCCATGCGCTTTCTCCTGAATGAACCGCAGATAACAGCCGCATCGGCATGTTTTATAATCATACGGTAGTTTAAAATATTACAGCACCTGAAACGGCTTCACGCTGTAATGAGCTCGACCGGACGCTATCGATCACCTCACGAAATCCGCGAAGAATGGCTAATAACACGTCCGAAATCCAAGAGATCCACCGGCCTTTTAACAGAACCGGATCTGTTCTCTATGCCTGCACCGAACCACCGGATACAGACAGCATAAAAATGAACGAAACCGGCAAAACCGGTCGCGCCCATCTGAATTAAGCGAATTGCTGCTGTCTTTGACGGAATCGTGAGAAAAAGTCAACCTCTAAGAGAGAACAGCTGTAATTGCTTAGCAGTTCGTTAACAAATGCGTGACAAGCCCTGCCCCGCAAAGACAAAGCGCTGATCCGATATTCTCGGATCAGCGCTTTGAAATTTTAACAAGACCGGATCGGACGATCAGGCTGGCAGCAGAAGCTTTTCAATTTCTGCGGTGACGTCAGCCATAGCAGCCATACCGTCTACCAGCTTCAACTCACCGGTGCCTGCATAATAGTCAGACAAAGGTGCGGTTTTCTCACGATACTCAACCAGACGCTTGCGGAAAGCTTCCGGATTATCATCTGAACGGACTGTACCGCCTGCCGCAATGGTTTCCGCAACGCGGTTTTCCATGCGCTTGATCAGAGCAGTCTCATCCACTTTCAGCTCAATAACCGCATCCAGTTCAGCATGCTTTTCTTTCAGCATACCTGTCAGCGCCTGTGCCTGAGGTACGGTACGCGGATAACCGTCAAGGATAAATCCGTTTGCACAATCCGGCTGGTCAATGCGATCAGAAACAATCGCATTAACAATCTCATCGGAAACCAACTGACCTGCATCCATGACTGCTTTGGCACGTTTACCGACTTCAGTCTGTGCGGCAACAGCCGCACGGAGCATGTCACCGGTCGAAAGCTGAGGGATGGCATATTTCTCAGTGAGAATTTTAGCCTGTGTGCCTTTGCCTGCGCCCGGAGGTCCTAAAAGTATGAGTCTCATCTCGCCCGTCTTCCCCCACGAAGTTTGGATTTCTTGATCAGCCCTTCATATTGATGAGCAATGAGATGACCCTGAATCTGCGCAACTGTATCAAGTGTTACGTTGACAACGATAAGCAGGGACGTACCACCGAGATAGAAAGGAACACCGGCTGCTGAAATCAGAAACTCAGGTATAAGACAGACCATCACGATATAGATAGCGCCGATCACTGTGATACGGGTCAGAACATAATCAATATATTCTGCAGTGCGTTCACCCGGACGGATACCCGGAATAAAGCCCGAATGCTTTTTCAGCTGATCAGCTGTGTCTTTAGGGTTAAAGACAATAGCAGTGTAGAAGAAGCAGAAGAATGCCATCAGCGCTGCATACATGAACATAGAGATCGGCTGACCGTGGCCGAGCGCTGAAAGCAGCGTGCTCGCCCATACAGGCATATTTTCCGTATTAGCAAAACCGGCAACGGTTGCTGGTAGCAACAGCAGCGAGGATGCGAAGATCGGAGGAATAACACCGGCAGTGTTCAGCTTCAGCGGCAGATGCGAAGTTTCGCCCTGCGCCATGCG
>JAIRVW010000248.1 GCA_031253705.1 Brucellaceae bacterium | reverse complement strand
CGTACCGTTGCGATGCAGGTCAGCAAAATCAAAGCTGACTGAGGGCGGGTTCATGTTGCAAATCTCCGTTGAACCAGCCGTAGCGCTGATCGATGTGGAGCGCCGGATTACGATATCCGGCGCTAAGCCACAGGCCAAAATCACGGTTAAAACCGTGACAAATCGTGCCGGTCATGACTGGACGAGTGAGGCGGTCTTCGAGGCCGATGCACAAGGAGCGGTTGACCTGACCCGCGATGCACCTGTGTCCGGTGACTATCAGGGCGTTTCGGCTATGGGGCTGATCTGGTCGCAAAATCATGGCGGGCAGGGCATGTTGCCACTGTTCCATCAGGATTTGTCGCAGGCGCTTGAAACAACAATTACAGCAAGCTCCGGTGATGACAGCAGTGATGCATTGCTGGTGCAAACTTTGATGGCAGAAGGCGTGACCCGTGAGGAAGTACGGGTGAACGGTCTTGTCGGCACGCTTTATCGTGCGGCAGGCAGTGAAGCACGACCGGCTGTGATGATCATGAACGGTTCCGGTGGTGGTGTGAATGAACCGCGCGCGGCGCTTTATGCGTCGCGTGGGTATCATGCGCTGGCACTTGGCTATTTCGGTGCGGAAGGTCTGCCAAAATATATTTCCAACACACCGCTGGAATATTTTGAAAAAGGGCTGGACTGGTTGCGCGATGCCGTGAAGCCGAAAGATGATTTCGTGGCGGTCAGCGGGCAGTCCCGTGGCGGCGAGCTGGTACTGTTATTGGGGGCTACCTATCCGCAGAAAGTCTCTGCGGTGATCGGCTATGTGCCGAGCGCTTTTGTGCATGGCGGGCAGGCAGCTGCCGATCCTGCTTTGGGTCGTGACGGGCCCTGCTGGCTGTATCAGGGCAAGCCGCTCACCCATATCTGGGACAATAACCGCTTTGCGAGCTGGAAACCTTATGATGACGGGCCGCAGCCACGCCGCAACAGTGCTGCGATGCGTACCGCGCTTGCCGATCCTGAAGCCATGCGTAAAGCGCGTATTCCGGTGGAGAATATTGCAGGGCCGGTGATGCTGATCTCCGGCGGTGATGATGGTGCATGGCCGTCGGATTATTATTCACTGCTGGTGCAGTCGAGCCTGCTGGCCGCCAATCATGCTTTTCCGGTGGCGTGGTATAACCATCCGCAAGCGGGACATTCCATTCTGTTTCCATATGTACCGGCCACACAGATTGTTCATGCACATCCGGTTAATGGCAATCTCACAACAATGGGCGGCGAAGCTGATGTGAATGCTGAGGCCAATGCTGCTTCATGGCAGGCTGTGTTGCAATTTTTGAAACAGGCAACGGCTTAAAACGCCGATTAAAACAGAAAAGGCGCAGTGTCGGATAACACTGCGCCTTTGTTTTTACTTAAACAGCGGGGTGATGATCTCTTCGAGAACCGCAAGTGCTGCATTATTTGCAGCGGCATCATCGCCTGCTTCAAATTCAGCCAGTTCGATACCGGCAATTCTGTCTTTCGGCAGGGCGGCGAACACATCACGCAACTGCTGCGGCATCAGACCATTTGCCACTTTATATGCTGCCGGAATGAAGTCAGGCTCCATCACATCCCAGTCGACATGCACCCAGATTGGTGCATCGCCGATAGCCTGCAAAATTGTTTCAGGGGTGGTTTGCGCAGGGGCAATAATCCGGACACCGGCTTTTGCCAGCATTGCCGCTTCTTCTTCATCAATATCACGGCCGCCAATGATGATAACCTGTTCAGGACGCAAACCGGCACCATGGCCACTGTCCCACAAGCCGCTGGCAGCAGCGACAACCATGCCGCCGAGATAGCCGGAACCAGTGGTCTCTGGCGTATTGAAATCACCGTGAGCATCAATCCAGAGCAGAACACTGTCCGGGCGTTCACGCGCAACAACCGGCAGACTTGCCAGACTTGCAGAACAGGTATTGGCAACGAGCACCGGTATCTGACTGTTTTTGAGCGTGGCGTCCAGAGCGTCGCTGATGCCGTTTAATGTGTCACGCGCTTGTGGCAGGCTGACAGACCAGTCATCAGTAACAACAGGGGAAGGTGTGCCGATTGTTGTCACAGGGGCAGAGGTGAGTTTCTCTACCAGTTTTGCTGTCAATGCCGCGCCCGGAATTGCACCTGCTGTGCGATCGGCAATGCGACCCTGTGAAAGAATAATATTATAGGCCATAACAACTCCCGCCTTCAATGCTTGTTTGATTTGACCGATAGCTGTTTTTTGAAGCGGGATAAATATTTATTATTGCAGAGTGTTTTAAGAGCAACCGGCTTGAGTGCCGGTTGCTTGTTTACAGGCGGATTAACGCCACTCGTCTCCCCATTGCTGGACAAAGTGATCAGCACCCACTTCCAGCATTTGACGGACAGGTGGCTGATAATCCATTGCGCGGACAGGGCTTTTCAACTCACTGACTTTGAGCTTCGGCTTGGAGCCACGTGTTGCAGGATCAGGCACGGGCACCGCTGACAGCAGGCGCTTGGTATAAGGGTGCTGCGGGTTGCTGAAAA
>JAIRVW010000246.1 GCA_031253705.1 Brucellaceae bacterium | reverse complement strand
TTGCCTTCCGTTTTTCAGGACAGGTTTTAGCGCGTCAGAATGCGGATGATGAAATTTGCAAAACGGCCGTAGGGTGCGTGCAGATAATCGGTTGCTGCCGGATTATATTTATGCAGAATCGGCATCGCTTTTGAAAAAGTTCTGAAACCTTCCTCACCATGATATTGCCCCATGCCGCTCATACCCACGCCGCCGAATGGCAGGCCGGTACAGGCAAACTGATAGAGCGTGTCATTGATGCAGACACTGCCCGCGACAATACGGGACAATGCTTCCTTCACAGGTGCATTGCTCTTGCTGAAGCAGTAAAGCGCCAGCGGTCGGTCGCGTGCGGTGATGAAACGGATCGCCTCATCATAGGTGCGGTAGGTTTTAACCGGTAACAGCGGACCGAAAATCTCCTCCTGCATAATCGCGCTGTCATCATCCGGATTGATCACCAGCACAGGCGGCAGAAGGTGATATTCCCGTGCCTTTTGCTGGTCACTCAATGAGAACAACGGGATGGTGGTAAAACCGCGTTTCACGGCATCATCCAAAAAACCGGTAAGCCGCATATACTGGTTTTCATTGATGATAGCAGTATAATCCGGATGGTGGTCAGGCTGGCTGTAACGCTGGTCAGACTGCGCTTTCATTTCCGTGATGAAACTTTCCAGCATATTCTCCGGCAGCAGTACGTAGTCCGGTGCGATACAGGTTTGTCCGGCATTGAATAATTTTCCGGTGAGAAGACGGCTGACAGTTTTTGTCAGATCCGCATCAGGAGCAATGAGCGCAGGAGATTTGCCGCCAAGCTCCAGCGTGACAGGCGTTAAATTGGGTGCCGCCGCAGCCATAACCTTTTTGCCGACAGCACCGGAACCGGTGAAAAACAGATGATCAAAGGGCAAGGCGGAAAAAGCCGCAGCAATATCAGCGCCGCCTTGCACAACAGTCACGCGATCTTCAGGGAAAACATTCCCCAGTAAGTGGCAGAGATAGGCATTGGTGTGCGGTGTATGTTCGGATGGTTTGAGGAAGACATGATTGCCCGCAGCAATGGCCGAGATCAATGGCGTGAGCGAGAGGTTCACCGGATAATTCCATGGTGACATAATGCCGACAACGCCCAAGGGGACATGACGGATTTCCGCTTTTGCAAGCCAGAACTGCCATCCGGCTTTACGGCGTTGCGGTTTCATCCATTTTTTAAGGCGGCGCAGACAGAGGTCGATTTCTTGCAAGACGATTGCGGCCTCTGCCAGCATACTCTCATGGACGGAGCGGTGGCCAAAATCGCGTGAAATTGCCTCTGCCATTTCCGGCAGGCTGGTTTTGAAAGCATGGCGCAGAAGTCGCAGGTCTTCACGGCGCTGGCGTTCATCCGGCCGGTTTTGCTGCCATGCGGTGCGCAGGTTGGAAAAGCGTGAGTGAAGCTGATCAGGCATTGGTGTCCCTCAAGACAGAACGCGCAAAACACCATTGCGCTGCATAATAGGTGCCAAGCACCCAGAGCGAACCCAGCGGAATGTCAAAACGAAAACGCGCGTAAGCCAGAATACTGTCACTGATCACAAAGAAAATACCGCCGATAGCGGCAATCTTTGCGGCCTGTTGTATAGCGCGGTCAGAGGTGGTGAGGCTGAGTGCGCGGTTGAGCGCAAAAGCGGCCATGAGGGCAAGGGCTGCGGCATAGACGGCGACAGGTATATACATGCCAGCGGGCAGGGCGTGCCACAGACCGGTGAAAATCAGCAGGGCAATGAGCGCAAAACCGATAAAGACCAGCGGTTTAAAAGCACTGCGTTCTGATACGAGAGCATAGATATAGGCGCAATGGGTGAGCAGAAAGCAGATCAGCCCCGCCATAAAATAATCCTGCGGCAGCATCAGAAAAAAGTCGCCGCCAATGGCAAAGGCAAGGCCGAGTGCGATGGCATTGCGGTAGCGCGGGGAGACGGGATTACGGACAGATAAGGTCATCATCAGCAGCAGGGCTGTTGCCGTCGGTTTGGTGAGATAATGCAGCCAGCGCCATTCAGGGCTGAAGGCTGCGGCCAGTAATGCGCCGGCAATGACGCAGCCTGCCAGCAGACTATAGAGCAGGGTGACTTTTTGATATTGATTGGTTGTCTGTGCTGAATTCCCGAATGCCATGCGTGTGGTCCCCTTCAGCTTTTTCTATTCAGTTGACCTGAACGTAAACTGTCTTTTGCATGCAGAGTAACGCAAATCCGCATCACTGCAATCACAATTGAAGAGAGGGTACGGAGTGGGAGCTATCCGGCAGCAGGGGTGTCAGATTTTGTGCCATAGGCGGCGAAGAACATATTGACCGCAGATTCCACGCTATAACGGATTTGTTCTGCTGTCGGGGCTTCTTGCAGATAGGCGAACAGTCTTTGACGGTATAGTCCGGCGAGAAACAGTTCTGCCAGCTGATAAGCCGCATGCTGCACATCCGGTACATGGATAATGTTCTGTTCCTGCAGTTTCTCAATGTAGGTTTTCAGCACATAGAGACCGCGACGTGGTCCGCGCTCATAAAAACGGGCGCCGATTTCCGGTTTGCGCTCGGTAACACCGATGATTGTGCGCTGGGCACTGATCACCATATCCGAGGTCACCAGCGTGACAAGGGCAATCCCATAGGCAATCAGGCTTTCCTTATTCGATAAAGTCTCGCCGTTAATTGCGGTGATCTGGGCAAATAAAGCGCTACGATGTTGCTCGCATAAGGTTTCGAAAAGCTCGTCTTTATTCTCGAAATAAACATAGATCGTGCTCTTGGAAACACCGGCTTCACGGGTGATGTCATTCATGCTCGCGGCGTCAAAACCCATCCGCAGAAACACACTCTGCGCACCGTCCAGAATTTTCTGGCGCTTGACCGGATCCTGACCGGCACCATGGCGACCATTCTGGGACTGCTTGCTGTCTGACATGCCTGTGACGTTCCGTTAAATAAATTGTGAACCAAAATTAAGGTTAATTCGAACCGATCAGTACGATTTCAATTGATATGCCGCTTAGACTGCATTATGTCAACATCGAACCGATCGGTTTGGAAGGGTAATATCCGCGCATCCTGACAAGGGAATGCAGGCTCGTTTCTTTCAGCCTTTATGGTTCTTTTTGAGATTTTCCTTACCGGAATAAAGAATTCAATTAAATTTATTGGCAGTATGGCCTGTTCTGTACAGAAAGTTGCCCCCGCTATGTCCGCTCTGAAACCTGTTGCAAAGCCAGATCAGTCGAATCATTCCGCTCCTGTTCAGGAGAGCCAGCATGACAATGCGCCGACGGTTGCGCCGGTTGTTACGTCTGCCGATTTCAAGCGCACAGCGCAAAATGATGACAATCGCGCCGCTGAGGAAATGTTGCACAGCGAGCAGGCACAGCCCCAGCCTGCACAGACTGCAACACCGGCAGAAGTAAAACCATTGCCTGCAAAACCGTCCCGCAAACGTAAAGTGCTGAGTGTGCTGTTGCTGGCCGCTTTGGCCGGTGGTGCATGGTATGGTTATGACTGGTGGACAACAGGCCGCTTCATGGTCTCGACCGATGATGCCTATATTCACGGAGACATCATGGCGATGTCACCGAAAGTCACCGGTTATATTGATGATGTTCTGGTGAGTGCCAATAGCCATGTCAAAGCCGGTGATCCGATTTTCCAGCTAGATCAGGGCGATTACCAGATTGCGCTGAATGAGAAAGAAGCGGCACTGGCAACGCAGCAGAAAACACTGGCGCGGATTGAGGCGCAGACTGTTGCTGCCGAAGCCACGCTCACACAAGCGCACGCATCGCAGCAATCTTCGGCTGCGGTTCTGACCAATGCACAGACAACAATGACCCGCATTGCCAAGCTGCATGATACGCGCTTTGTCTCGCAGTCTGAACTGGATCGGGCAACGACATCCTTGGCGCAGGCGCAGGCTTCGGATGCCAATGCGCAGGCACAGATTGCGGCGGCTCAGGCCAATATTGGTGTGCTGAAGGCGCAATATCAGGAAGCTGAGAGCCAGATCCGCAGTCTGGAACTGGCACGCGATAAAGCACAGCGCGATTTGTCTTTCACGACATTGCGCGCGCCGTTTGACGGTGTTGTCGGTAATCTGACCGGTAAAAAAGGCGATCTGGTGAGCGCAGGGCAGCGTAT
>JAIRVW010000229.1 GCA_031253705.1 Brucellaceae bacterium | reverse complement strand
TCCATGCCAAAAGCCATGGTTGCCGCACAGGTGCGCTCATCCATCGCCGCAGTCACGGTAATATCTTCGGTCGGGTGCTCCAGAGCCAGATCAAAGACCTTCAGCCCCAGATCATTGGTAATGCAGATCTGGTTGATGGCAGCACCACCGGCAGCAAAATTATTGACCATATCCATCGTCAGGGACTGCGGCTGCGAGCTCACGCCCTGCGCCAACACACCATGATTACCGGCAAAAATCGCTACCAGCGGACGCATAATCTGCGGCTTGGCCTTACCGCTCCATGCGGCCAGCCATTCTGCAATCTCTTCCAGCCGTCCCAGCGAACCGACAGGCTTGCTCAAACGCGCTTCACGTTCACGCACTGCTTCACCGGCAAATTCACTCGCTTCCGGAAGCTGGCTGATCAGTTCACGAAAATCATCAAATGGCAGTCCGCTGTTACTCACGCTATCAAATCCGTTTTGGCTGTGACTGACCCGCCTGCGGGTCGCTTGGGGGTCTCTTGGGGAAAAATGCATTCGGGGGCTGCTATACGCCCTGCGCACAGTTTTTCAAAGTGCTGAAAGATGAAATTATTGTGCCCGCAGGCAAACGCCTCCATATAGGGTAGCAGAAAACCCGTTGCGGCAGGCGATCCGACACTTCAGGAACAGGAATGATATGAACCGTTTATTCTGGCTGGTTATTGCAGCAATTGCCATTCTTCTGCTGGTGCTGATTGTCAATGATCAAAGCGGCACCACGCTCGGGCTTGCTAATGATGATTTTGCCGATGCGGCCTATATGAGCATTTTCGGGGTTGTCGTAGCCGCCGGTCTGCTCGGCTCCGGCATTCCGCTTAATCACATGATGCGCAATATTGCGATCTGGGCAGTGATCGTTCTCGGTCTCGTCACCGGCTATCAGTATCAATATGAACTGAAAAACATCGCCAACCGCGTCACCGCCGGTCTGATACCCGGTACGGCAATCAGCGGTAACAATAGCGACGGATCAGAGACTGTAAGCATCAGCCAGTCGGCCAATGGTCATTTTGAAGTCAATGCTCTGGTCAATGACCAGCGCGTCAACTTCATGGTCGATACCGGCGCCTCCACAATCGTGCTGACACAGGCCGATGCGCAGAGAGCGGGTATTGATACCAGCAATCTCAAATATACGGTTCCGGTCAGCACAGCCAATGGCCGGACTATGGCTGCAACGGTTCCTTTGCAGGAAATAAAAATCGGCAATATTGTCCGCTATGATTTGCGGGCTCTGGTCTCACAGGAAGGCCAGCTCAGCGGCAGCCTTCTGGGTATGAATTTTATGAACAGCCTGAGTGCCTATAGTGTGCAGCGTGATCAGCTGATCCTGACAGACTGAGACAGCTGATAACTGGACAGTGCAGCCTTTAAGCATTATGTCCGCGCAGAAACCATCCGCAGAGAAGACGCCGTAAAGAAGATAATCGTGACCAGACCTGAAAAACTCTATGCCGCTAAAACCTTTTCCATCGCGCCTATGCTCGACTGGACGGACAGGCATTGCCGTTTTATGCACCGTCTGCTCACCCGTCACACGCTGCTCTATACGGAAATGGTGGTGGCTGATGCCGCTATCCATGGCAAGCGCGACCGCCTGCTCGGCTTCTCTGAACAGGAACATCCGGTCGCTTTGCAGCTTGGCGGCTCTGATCCGGTGAAACTTGCTGAGGCCGCCAAAATCGGTGAATCCTTCGGCTATGACGAGATCAATCTCAATGTCGGCTGCCCGTCAGACCGTGTGCAATCCGGTGCATTCGGCGCATGCCTGATGCTGACACCACGGCTGGTGGCCGATTGCGTTGCCGCCATGAAACAGGCAGTGAAAATTCCGGTAACAGTGAAATGCCGTATCGGCGTGGATGATCAGGATCAGGAGACCGCGCTTTCAGACCTTAGCCGCATGGTGATTGCGGAAGGCGCAGATGCACTGTGGGTACATGCGCGTAAAGCATGGCTGCAGGGACTATCTCCGAAAGAGAACCGTGATATCCCGCCGCTGGATTATGACCGCGTTTACAGGCTGAAACAGGATTATCCGCAGCATTTTGTCGGCATTAATGGCGGTATCAGCACGCTGGAAGCAACAGCCACGCATTTGCAGCATACGGACGGCGTGATGATGGGCAGAACGGCTTATCACACTCCGATGATCCTGCGTGATGTGGATCGCCTCGTCTATGGCGATGAAACCGCACCGATGTCGATGGAAGAAGTGCTGGATGTGATGTGCGATTATGCTGACCGGCATATTGCGGATGGCGGCCGCCTTGCGCATATCAGCCGTCATATGGTCGGGCTGTTTCAGAGACAGGCCGGTTCACGTCGCTGGCGGCAAATTCTCTCGACGGATGCCACACGCAACGATGCGGACAGCAAGATCATCCGCAAGGCCTATCAGGTAATGTGCGAAACTGCTGCCGAGGTGGAAGAAAACAACGCCGCCCGTGCGGAACAGGCAGCGGAATAATTTACGTCCATTCAAGCATCCCAAGGATCGCAGAGCTCTGCAGATCAGCTCACTCTTTTAGATTCTCGCCATACCGAACGCACCACCGGCACATCGTCAATGGCGTGAACGCGTACGAGATCGGCACGCAGGCCTTCAGCGATTGAACCGCGATCCGTCATACCGACAGCCTTGGCCGGATTGGTGCTGACCATGCGGATGGCCTGCGGCAGATCAATATGCTCGACCACATGGGCAAGGTTGAAAGCGCCCTGCAGCATGCTGAAAGGGATATAGTCTGAAGAGATAATATCCAGATAGCCTTTTTCGGCCAGTTCCAGTGCCGAGACATTGCCGGAATGCGAACCGCCGCGCACGACATTCGGCCCGCCCATCATCACGCCGATACCGTTGGAGTGCGATGCCGCTGCCGCCGCTACAGTTGTCGGGAATTCCGCAACCGCCA
>JAIRVW010000174.1 GCA_031253705.1 Brucellaceae bacterium | reverse complement strand
GCACGCGATTTACCGGCACAGGCTGAAACCGGCTCTGTTCTTAAAGGTGCTGTACGTTTGCGCCCTCATGGCGGGCCGGTGCGCTCAGAGCAATATGATTTCGCGTTTTACGGATATTTCCGTGGCACTGGTGGTAATGGCTTTTATCTCGGTGTGCCAAAATTTGTTGAGGATGAACTGACCAGTGATACACAGCCACATAGCTGGTCTGCATCAATTGAAACATGGAACGGTCAGTTACGTGCGATGATCGGCGGGCGGATCATGCAGGCATTGCCCGGTGAAGAAGGAGCGGTGGCGGCTGCCCTGATCTCTGGGCAGCGGGCAGGTATCAAAGAAAGCACCAATGAAGACCTGCGTATGGCTGGTCTTGCGCATATTCTCTCAATTTCCGGACTGCATCTGGCGCTTGCTGCAGGTATTGTCATGATCAGTATGCGTGGGATAGCGGGGCTGTTTCCGTCTTTGTCCCTTTATTATCCGGTGAAGAAGATTGCCGCGCTGATTTCCCTGTTCTCTGCCGGATTTTATTTGGCTGTGTCTGGCGCGGATGTGGCAGCGCAACGTAGTTTTATTATGCTGACCGTGATGCTGGGAGCAGTGATTTTTGATCGCAAGGCGCTGACCATGCGCAATCTGGCCATTGCGGCACTGTTTAATATTTTTCTGACACCGCATGAGATTCTGGGGCCGAGTTTTCAGATGTCCTATTCGGCAACCGGTGCGTTGATTGCCGGTTTTTCATGGTGGAAATTACGCAAGAGACATCAGGTCGGATACACAAAACGGCAGACAGGTCTGGTTGGTAAACTCTGGCAATGGCTGAGCGGAATTGCAGCGACATCACTGCTCGCCGGTACCGCCAGTGGCCTTTATTCGGCATTTCATTTCAATAATATGGCGCCCCTCGGTATGTTGGGTAATGCATTGGCACTACCGGCGATCTCTTTTTTGGTAATGCCTTTTGCGGTGCTGTCTTTGCTGGTGATGCCCTTGGGGTTGGAATGGCTGCCGTTGCAGGTAATGGGTATAGGTGTTGAGCTGGTCAAATGGTCGGCACATTTCGTAGCGGGACTTTCTCCTGATATGGTGCCCGGCATGTTACCGGTATCGGTTTTGTTGCTTTGGACCGCCGCGATGCTCGCAATGATGATATTCACCAGTCATTTGCGGCTGATATCCCTGATCTTGCTCGTAACTGGCGGTATTGTGCTGTACTACACACCTTTGCCGGATATTATTATCTCCGAAGATGCCAGACTGATCGCCGTCCGTGAGAACAATGTTCTCTATGTAAACCGCGCACGGCCATCTGCTTTCACCGTCGAGAACTGGCGCAAGGCCTATGATATTGTGGATATCCGGACACCGAAAGTATCTGCTCAAGGTGAAGGGTTTATCTGTGAAGATGGTTTGTGCAGTTTCGATCTGGCGAGTGGGCAGGTGCTGGCCTATGCCGAGAACCGGCCTGCGGCAGAGATCGCCTGTAAAATCGGCGATATTATTGTTCTTGCTTATGCAGGTAATTTATCCTGCCATGATGTCAATAATAGCCATGCCGGACAGACAGTTGCGCGAAATGCCCCTGTCATTATCACCCGTCAGCAACTGGCATTACAGGGCGTGGCGGAGATCTATCTGAAACCGGATAGCTTCAATGACAAAGGCGGTGCATTGAACCCTGCTTCAGCGATAATACAAAACACAGTTTCGAGCGCGCAGGCGAAGCAAGCCGGTGAATTATATCGACAGGAACAGGCAACGACACAGGCTAAAGTCATATTCGCGGTAGGTGAGCCGCATCGGCCGTGGCATTTATACCGTCTCTGGTCTCGCGCTGCCCGGAATCAGGAAGACTAAAAATAGCGCTCTCTGTCTGATGAATACAGCATCATCTTTGCAGCCACGCTGCCTGAGCTATTGCAGAACAAGGTAACGGGGAGCCGTTTCGGCACTATGCTCTGTCAGTATATCTGGTTGCAGCCGCTGTTAAATAACGGCTACAGCCTGAGTAAAATGCAGTATGTCTAATCAATTATCCGGAAGCAGGAGCTGATTATCAGAACCGGCCTCCGGTTTTGAGCAGATCAGTAGCGACGTACCAGACCAACCAGTCTGCCCTGAACACGCACGCGGTCAGGCCCGAAAATACGGGTTTCATAGGCCGGATTAGCAGCTTCCAGTGCGATAGATGCACCTTTGCGGCGGAAGCGTTTCAATGTCGCTTCTTCATCATCCACCAGAGCGACAACAATTTCACCGGCATTGGCGGTATCGCTACGGCGGATAATCACGGTATCGCCATCGAGAATACCGGCTTCAATCATCGAGTCGCCTTTGACTTCCAGCGCATAATGTTCACCGCTGCCAAGCATTTCCGGTGGAAGAGTAATCATATGTGTTTGCGACTGAATAGCAGAGATTGGTACACCGGCTGCAATGCGTCCCATCACCGGAACGCTGATACCGGCAGGTGCTTCAGATTCTGTCGCAGGGGCTGCTTTTTTAGGCAGTTCGGTGACATTCTTCTTTCCCAGATCGCCTTCAATGACGCTTGGCGAAAATTTCTTCTGGCTGTTGAGACCCGGCGCAATCGAGTCCGGCAGGCGCACAACTTCAAGCGCACGCGCTCTGTTCGGCAGACGACGTATAAAGCCGCGCTCTTCCAGAGCAGTAATCAGCCGGTGAATACCGGATTTGGAAGCGAGATTAAGCGCCTCCTTCATCTCATCGAATGAAGGGGGGATGCCGCTTTCCTTCAGGCGGTCATGGATAAACAGCAATAATTCATGTTGTTTACGCGTCAGCATTATACGCTCCCAAAGCCTTAAATATATCTGCCACCTATTGAATACATATCGACAGATACAAAAGTCGTGCGGACTAAACGCATAACCGCATGCACGGGGCGCGGTTGCGAGAATCAATATTTAAAACAAACCCAGAACGAACACTATATGTTCCAGTATTGTTCCGCAAGGGTTTAAAACGGATTAATCCGATTGTTAAGAACACATCTGCAAACGGTGCAGGAAGTTACGCTTAAGATGAACAATTTTAGCGGATCAGCAGCACCTGACAGCGGTCACCGGCTTTGGCCGGATGCGCAAAAGGTTCGCGGATCAGCAGGGCATCCGCGCGGGTGATAACGGTGAGCATAGAGGAATCCTGCACAGGCAGCGGCGTTGCCAGTAAATCACCATTGCTGTTGCGGGTCAGAGAGGCGCGCGCATAATCGCGGCGGTTGCCATTCGCATCCATATCCTGTGCCAGAACAGCGCTGGCAATCCGTGTGATCGGCGCTTTGCCTGCCAGTCGCGCAACCAAAGGTGCCAGAAAAACATAGGAGCAAACGAGACTGGAAA
>JAIRVW010000052.1 GCA_031253705.1 Brucellaceae bacterium | reverse complement strand
CGTCGGAAGTGATCACCGGTGTTGATTTCCATTTCGGCAAGAAACGTCAGGGCAATCCTGAATTTCTGAAACAGGCCGGTGAGAAGCACGGTTTCGCTGTCACACTAATCGAGCCATTTACCGATGAGGGCGGCGAGGTGGTTTCCTCCTCGCGTATCCGCACATGTCTGAGCGAAGGTGATGTGGTTGGTGCGGCAGGACTGCTCGGTTATCGTTATACGCTGGCCAACACGGTTATTCATGGCAAGCAGCTGGGGCGTACACTCGGCTTTCCGACCGCCAATATGGCACTGCCGGAACAAACCAGCCTGAAACATGGTATTTATGCTGTGCGGTTCCGCCGTGCTGACGGCACGCTTTATGACGGTGTTGCCAGTTTCGGCCGTCGTCCGACCGTTGACAGCAACGGTTGTGCGCTGCTTGAGACCTTCGTGTTTGATTTCTCCGGCGATCTCTATGGCGAGTTCTGCTCGGTTTCCTTCTTTGCCTATTTGCGCGGTGAGGAAAAATTCGATTCGCTGGATGCGCTGATGGTGCAGATGCGGCAGGATGAGGCTGAGGCACGGGCAATATTGTCTGCTGTGCAGCCGCTTTCACTGCTCGATACGTATCTGACATTCTCCCGCGCCTGACGAATTCTCAGTTCTTCAGAATATATTTACTGCTTTACTTGAAAAATACGTGCATATCTTGCCGCTCATCTGAGTGCTGAAGCCGGAGTATGCGTTTTGGGTAATGTTTTTCAGTCTTTGCGGATGGCTGCTTTGGTGGTCGTGCCGGTCACAATGACACTCGTCAATCCGGTTATGGCGCAAGAGAGCAGTCAGTCTCCAGGCAAATATTTCTGGTCAGGCAACTGGTCGCTGACTGTCGGCGGTGACTTCTACCGCCAGCCGCGTTTCACCGGTTCCAGCAAATATATTCTCAGTGCTCAGCCTTTGATTTCTTTCGGGCAGACAGGCGTTGCCGAACGCTTTTCATCGCGCAATGACAATATCTCTTTTGCGCTGCTGGATATGCAGGATTTTCGCGTTGGTGTGACCGGCGAGTTTCTAATGGCGCGCGGCGGCAGTCAGGCCGATGGCCTGAAGGATGTGCCGTGGGGCGGTGAAATCGGCGGCTTTATGGAATTCTATCCGACCGACTGGTTCCGTCTGCGCACAGAGCTGCGCCACGGTATCCGTGCGCATAAGGGCATTGTCGGCGAAGTCGCCGGTGATGCGTTTCATGATGTGACACCGGCAATCCGTGTTTCCGGCGGACCGCGGCTGAATTTCGCGTCCAAGAAATATTTCGACACATATTATGGCATCAATGCTGAGGAATCGGCTGCCAGCGGCCTGTCAGTCTATGATCCGGATGGCGGCGGCATTTCCTCTGTTGGTCTGGGTGGTGCCGTGACATGGAAAACCACTGATAAAATCACGACGAGCCTTTATGCGGAATATGCCAGTCTGCAGGGCAAGGCGGCAAGCTCAAGTCTTGTAAAAGAGCGCGGTTCCCGCAATCAGCTGACGGTTGGTGTTTCGGCGACCTATCGTTTTGATTTCACACTCGACTGAGATTTTGCGTGAAAACCGGCCGTTTTTAGAAAAGCACCGGCTTATTTGCTTTGAAAATCTGCCGTCAGGGCAAAGATTATCTGTCTTGCCCCTTTATTCTGTGCGCCTGCATTGGTAAAAGCAGCACCATGATGAGACAATTGCTTAGATTGATCGTGCTGAGTCACGCTGGCCGAATTATTGGCCCGGCCTTTTCTTGAGTCCTGATCTGATGGTTCAGGGGAAAAGGTCCGGGAAGGATAGCTGACATTCTGGACAGCGCGACTATGCGCGGCTTCAGAGTTTATATTTTCTTAAGACTGCCTGCCTGCGTGCAGCAAATTGCCCGTCTTATGTTCCGGCAGTCCAACTGAATGCTTAAGATAATGACTGCTGAAAAAATCGATTATTCCAAAACGCTCAATCTGCCGCAGACTGATTTCCCGATGCGTGCGAGCCTCCCGCAGCGCGAGCCGCTGCTGGTTGCGCGCTGGGAAGAGATGAATCTCTATAAAAAACTGCGTGAAGATGCCAAAGATCGTCCGCTTTGGGTGCTCCATGACGGCCCTCCATATGCCAACGGCAATATCCATATCGGCCATGCGCTGAATAAGACGCTGAAAGATGTGATCACCCGCTCGTTCCAGATGCGCGGCTATAACTCGAATTATGTTCCGGGCTGGGACTGCCACGGTCTGCCGATCGAATGGAAAATCGAAGAAAAATACCGCGCGCAGGGCAAGAATAAAGACGAAGTGCCGGTCAATGAATTCCGTAAGGAATGCCGTGAATTCGCAGAAGGCTGGATCAAGGCTCAGACCACAGAGTTCAAGCGTCTGGCGATCACCGGCGATTTCGAACAGCCATACACGACAATGAACTTCCATGCGGAAGCCCGCATTGCCGGAGAATTGCTGAAATTCGCCCGTACCGGTCAGCTTTATCGCGGCTCCAAGCCGGTCATGTGGTCGGTTGTTGAGCGCACTGCACTGGCTGAAGCTGAGGTTGAATATCACGATATTGAATCGGATATGATCTGGGTGAAATTCCCTGTCACTTCTGTTCCTGAGCTGGCTGATGCGCATGTGGTGATCTGGACGACCACCCCTTGGACCAGTCCGGGAAACCGCGCGAGTGCCTATTCCCCGAAGGTCGCTTACGGCTTGTTCGAAGTGACCGGCGCTGAAAACGATTTTGGCCCGAAGGCCGGTGAAAAGCTGATCTTCGCTGATAATCTGGCTGAAGAATGCTTCAAAAAAGCCAAGCTGACGTTCAAGCGTCTGCGTGACGTGCCGGTTGAACAGCTCAATGGTATGCTGGCTGCCCACCCGCTCAAAGGTTTTGCCGGTGGTTATGAATTTGCCGTGCCGCTGGTCTCCGGTGATCACGTAACCGATGATGCCGGTACAGGCTTCGTTCACACCGCACCAAGCCATGGTCGTGAAGACTTTGAAGCATGGATGGATGCGGCTCGCGAGCTGGAAGCACGCGGCATCAATCCGGCTATCCCTTTCCCTGTTGATGACGGTGGTTTCTACACTGCTGATGCACCGGGCTTTGGTCCTGACCGTGAAGGCGGTGCTGCCCGCGTTATCGATGATAACGGCAAGAAGGGCGATGCGAACGAATCCGTCATCAAAGAGCTGATCGCCCGTGATCTGCTGTTTGCCCGTGGCCGCATGAAGCATTCCTATCCGCATTCATGGCGCTCGAAGAAGCCGATCATTTTCCGCAATACGCCGCAGTGGTTTGTCTATATGGACAAAGAGCTGGGTGACGGCACAACACTGCGTTCCCGCGCGCTGAAAGCCATTGACGATACCCGTTTTGTACCGAATGCCGGTCAGAACCGTCTGCGTGCCATGATCGAAAACCGTCCTGACTGGGTGCTGTCGCGTCAGCGCGCATGGGGCGTTCCGATCTGCGTGTTTGCAAATGAAGACGGCACTGTTCTGGTTGATGAAGCCGTGAATGAGCGCATTCTGGCAGCTTTCGAGGCGGAGGGTGCAGATGCATGGTTTGCAGAAGGGGCGCGTGAGCGTTTCCTCGGCAACCGTGCCGGTGAAGCATGGGAGCAGGTTACTGACATTCTCGATGTCTGGTTCGATTCAGGTTCCACCCATGTGTTTACACTGGAAGACCGTCCTGATCTGAAATGGCCTGCTGATCTTTATCTGGAAGGTTCGGATCAGCATCGCGGCTGGTTCCATTCATCGCTGCTGGAAAGCTGCGGAACCCGCGGCCGTGCGCCTTATAATGCAGTCCTGACCCATGGTTTCACCATGGACGAGCATGGTAAGAAAATGTCGAAGTCCCTCGGCAATACAGTGCTGCCGCAGGATATCATCAAAGAATCCGGCGCGGATATTTTGCGTCTCTGGGTAATGACTTCGGATTATTGGGAAGATCAGCGTCTGGGCAAAAGCATTATCCAGACCAATATCGACTCTTATCGTAAGCTGCGTAACACCATCCGCTGGATGCTCGGTACGCTTGCGCATGATGAGGGCGAAGAAGTCCCTTATGCCGATCTGCCGGAACTCGAAAAACTGATGCTGCATCGCCTGAGCGAACTGGATGAGCTGGTACGTGACAGCTATGACGGTTTCGAATTCAAGCGCATCACCCGCGCTCTGATCGACTTCACCAATATTGAGTTGTCGGCATTCTATTTCGACATCCGCAAAGATGCACTTTATTGCGATGCGCCTTCGAGCCTGCGCCGTAAAGCTGCACTGCAGACTGTGCGCCACCTGTTCGATAATATCGTGACTTGGTTGGCACCAATGCTGCCATTCACCACGGAAGAAGCATGGCTCGACCGTTATAAAGATGCGGTATCAGTGCATCTGGAGCAGTTCCGCACCATTCCTGCGGAGTGGAACAATCCGGTGCTGGCAGCCAAATGGGACAAGGTGCGTGATGTGCGCCGCGTTGTTACCGGTGCTCTGGAACTGGAACGTGCCGACAAGCGCATTGGCTCCTCGCTGGAAGCTGCGCCGGTTGTGCATGTGACGGATGCATCGCTGATGTCTGCGCTCAATGGTCTGGATATGGCTGAAATCTGCATCACCAGTGATGTGACCATCAGCGATCAGCCGGTTTCCGGTGAAGCCTTTGAACTGAGTGATGTGAAGGGCGTTGCCGTGGTGCCTGCCAAGGCAACCGGCACAAAATGTGCCCGTTCATGGCGCTATACACAGGATGTCGGCAGTGATTCTGAGTTCCCTGATGTGTCGGCACGTGATGCGGCGGCTCTGCACGAGCTGAAAGCGCTTGGTCGTCTGGGATAAACATGAATCTGCGGCAATCACCGTTAACAAATGGTTATCAGTGATTGCCGCATATTTTCTGCCGTGCTAAGGCACTGCATTGAAATTTTTTGTCGGCAGTAAAATCTGACAATCATGCCTTGGAGTTGCCGGAAAGTCCCGATAACGCCATAATGGTGTGAAGTTTAATTTAGCGGTGGTTGGGTAAGTCTGGCCGAATACGGATAAAAGTGGTGCTCATGAAGATTGAAGGACGCATTTTCGCTTTCGCAACGGCGCTGGCCAGTCTGGGTCTTGCCGGTTGCGTGTCCGATCCGACCTATGGCACAGGCAAGTCAGCGAGTTCGCAATTGCTGGATGACATGTCATCCATTGCCACAATGGGCCCGAAGCGGAACACCGGTCTGGAATATAAACCGCGTCCGGATCTCGTGAAGCCGGTTGCCGGTCAGAAAGAAAGCCTGCCGCAGCCGCAGCAGAGTGTTGCCAGAGCGGGTGATCCTTCATGGCCTGAATCGCCGGAAGAGCGCCGCAAGCGTCTGCGTGCTGAGATGATGGAGAAAGCCGCTGAGCAAGATGACGTGTTGATGGAAAAGTATTTGGATGGAACGTCACTGACCATTGAGGAAATCAAGCTTGGCCTTCGGAAAGGTACA
>JAIRVW010000420.1 GCA_031253705.1 Brucellaceae bacterium | reverse complement strand
TGCCTCGCCGCTATTCTGGAAAGCGATACGGTCAATACCAATTCCGTCCATCGTCAGGCGATTGACCGCCTGTCAGATAAGCTTGAGCCGCAGGCTGTGGCAGAAGACGGCACCATTGAAGCTGTGACTGTTAAAGATGCACAGGACTTCGCGCTGGCCGTGCAATGGCATCCGGAATATTGGGTGCGCTCGGATGCACCATCTGCCAAAATCTTCCGCGCCTTCGGTGATGCCGTGCGCAAACATGCCGGTATCTGAAAGCAAAAATAAAGCCGCGGATTTAAACTCCGCGGCTCACTCGTCAGAATTGATATTTAAAACCGCCTGAGACAGAGAAAGAGCGGAATTTCATTCCCGCGCCGTTCGGAAAGAAGGCGTCCTGACCGGTTTTCATATTATAAAGTTCCGTATCTCCCGTCCTGTGGAAATATTGCTCGAAATTACCGGCAAAGAAAAGAGACACCCTCTCCGACACGGCATAATCGGCACGGGTACCGAGCGAGAGAAATGGTGTATTTTTAAATTTCTCGACAAACCGCAAATCCCGCCTCCAATGGTGATCTTCATCATCTGCCCTGAATGCCAGCCCTCCTCTGACCTGTACAGAAAACGACCAGTTGTCCAGTTTCGTTACTGCTTCAGCACCTAAGAACGTAACCGGATAAGTTTGCTCATAAGATATTCCGCGCTGCCCATCCGGAAGATCACCGATTATATTACGAAAAGCACCTTCACTGCTATAAATAGCAGAGCCGCCATAAGCGCTCCATTTCATATTGGTATATTTAAAACCGCCATGCAGATTGACTACGAAGGTTTCATCCAGCTGAAAATTCCGGCCAAGAGCCAGATCTGCAGTCCAGTACCGGACAAGCTGGGTATCGGGATGTACAGAGCGATGGGACCAAGCATCAGAACTATATCCGCTGGGTGGTGTCGTTATCCAGTCATAATCCCGCATATAACTATTACCGGTCAAACCCGCTGCAAAATTACCGGCCAGCGTAAAATCATTTTCAAAAATGACTTTTGTAGCAGCAGTCAATATCGGCACATCTGATTCCCAGATAAGCTGACTAACTTTACGATCCCCGTCATAAACGAGTTCATCCGCACGCAAAGATGCGTAACCCACACCACCTAAAAATGAAAAATTTGAATTAGTAAAACGAAGCCCGCTCGTTTTATTATCTGAAACAATATCGGCAGCCTTTACAGGAGCGGCCGACAGCAACAAAATCTGACTAAATAAAAAAATTGCAATATATTTCATGAAGCACCCTCTCTAAAAAGATCGGGAAATATAAAATATATTTTCATCGCACTTTAAACACCAAGAAATAGCCCAAAAATGACTATATTTTAGGTGTGAGACTTAATGCGGCTTATTGCTTGACTGACGGATATGCAGCTCCGGCTTGATCAGCGGCTGATCACTGTGCATCTGCACACCATTGAGCTGATCCAGCAACGCCCGCGCCGCCTGACGCCCTACTTCGCGCTGACCGTTCCACACAGTTGTCAGTGCAGGTGTGGCAATTGCCGCCTCTTCCAGATCATCATAACCGGTGACCGAAATATCCTCACCCGGCACCAGACCGGCACGGGCGATACCATTCATCAGCCCGATAGCCACCAGATCATTCCAGCACACTGCAGCCGTCGGCTTGTCTTTAAGAGACAGGAATTGTGGTGCCACTTCAAAGCCGCCCTGTTTGGTGCGCGGTCCCGGAATGCGCCATTCCGGCTTCACGATCAGACCGGCTTTTTCCATCGCGTTGACATAGCCCTGATAACGGTCGCGACCGGTAGACGTCTGATCTGTACCGCCGATCATGGCAATGCGGGTATGGCCGAGAGAAATCAGATGATTGGTTGCAAGGCTGATGCCATAGGCATCATCACCGCGAAATACCGGCACATCCGCGCCTTCGACATTACGCGCGATCAGCACAACAGGCAGGCCGTTATTTTCTGCCAGTTCAATATCTTCCGCCGGAGTACCGATGGCCGGAGACATAATCACACCGTCTGCGCCAAGCTGCAAAAGCGTATCCACAAAAGTGCGCTGTTTTTCCAGCTGGTCATAATGGTTGCTGAGAATGAAAGTCTGGCGGGAGCGGTCAAGTTCCGTCTCAATGGAGCGCAGAATTTCCGCAAAAAACGGGTTCATAATATCATGAACCACAACGCCGATAATGCCGGAGCGTGATGTACGCAATGATGCGGCACGGCGGTTATAAATATAGCCGATGGCGCGGGCATGTTCCTTAATACGGTCGCGGGTCTGATCCGCCACCAGAGGACTGTCACGCAAAGCCAGAGAAACAGTAGCCGTTGATACGCCAAGCGCATCAGCAATCGTTGAAAGTTTGATTTTCTGGGCCAAAAGCCAACCGCCCCTTATTGAACAAACATATCCGCCATCACGATAAACGCCTGCAAATAATTCTGTCTATCCGCAATGTTCATCACATCTCTGCTTATCAAGCTCTAGATTATCCTTAAACAAATAGCGAGCCGGTTTTTTGCATCATCTCTGGCAAATTATGCATTAAAGCATTTCCCGCAAAAGTGCGAAGCGGTTTTGCGCAGGATAATGCGTAAAACTAAGAATGAGAGTGGTTCCAACAATTCAATCTCAACCGGAACCACTCTAAAGCATTTCCGGCAAGCATAATCCTGCTTTCATTACCCCGTCTGCACGCAAGATTGATATTGAACAGACTTAATCAATATCACTGTCATCATCAGATGCTGCTTCATCTGAGCCTGCTGTACGCAACGGACGACCGGCGGCAACGGCATTCAGATTATTCTCCATCCGCGCCAGCAATTTCAGCAGTGCCTTACGCTCTTTCTTTTCAAAGCCGCGCAGACAATCTTTTTCCGTTTTCCGCACCAGCTTTTCAATAATCCGGATAACATCATGCCCCTGATCGGTCAGAAAGACATGGGTCTGACGCTGATCACTTTCCGATGCCTGTTTGGTGACAAAACCCTGCGCCTGCAAACGGCTGATGGTTTTGGTTACCGTCGGCGGACGCACGCCCAGACGCTGCGCCAGAATACCAGGCGGCAGACCGTCTTCCTCTGCAAGTTTGAGCAAGACCGCATCCTGCCCCGCATAGAGCCCGTGCTCCAGAAGCCTTGTCGCCAGAATTGTCCGCATCATACGCGCACTATGTTGTAATGGCTGAAGAATGGCAGTTTTGCCCGACTTACTCATATTCGCCCCACCTCTGCGCGATCCTCTGATATACAGCCTAAATGAAGCAGCCCGCACTGACAAGAAGCAGTCTGAGCGCAATGTCCCCCGCAAGACAAATCGTTGAAAGACGTATTTAGAATAGCCGCGGCCACCCTCACCCGTTATGGTAGGGCATCATTGCACATATCAGAGGAGAAATATTTTGCCGGAGATAACCCAGCACGCTAGTTCCGCCCTTTCTGAAAAAACACCACAGTCCAGTGCGGCACCAGTTGCTGATCCTGTGCAGGAAACCATCCCTGAAAATCTTATCGCCGTGCTGCCTCTGGGCGCTCATGAACAGCACGGCCCTCACCTGCCTTTTGAGACCGACACAATTATCGCAGAGGGTATCGCTGCGCGGCTCGCAGAAAATCTGCCGGAGCATATTACCGCCCGCTTTCTGACCACTGAACCGGTCGGCTATTCCGTTGAACATATGGATGTGGAAGGCAGCCGCACACTAGCATTTTCGGAGGCTGTCAATCGTTGGGTCGGCATCGGTGAAAACCTCTGCGCCGCCAATATCCGCAAGCTGGTGATCCTCAATGCTCATGGCGGCAACTCTCCGTTAGCCACCATTGTCGCGACTGAATTGCGCGCACGGCTGGGGATGCTGGCTGTGGCAACTCACTGGACACGCTTTGGTATACCGGAAGAGCTGATCAGCCCTGAGCAGAAACATCTGGATATTCATGCCGGTTATATTGAAACTTCCGTCATGCTGGCCTTGGCACCGGAACTTGTGCAGATGGATAAAGCGCAGAATTTCATCAATGAACAGGCAAAATTCATTGAAGACTTTCAATATCTTCGCGCCTATGGCCCTCATGCTTTCGGCTGGATGATGAGCGATCTCAACAAACAGGGCGCAGCTGGCAATGCTCTGCGTGCCAATGCGGAAGACGGTGAGAAAATCATCACCCATGCTGTCAAAGGTCTGACCGGCCTGATGGAAGATGTACACCGCTTTGACATGTCTGCATTCGGAGTCTGATTAAGAAAGCTGCGAACAAAACATCCGGCAGAGATTGCTCTATATAACTAGTCTGTTCTATAGAATTACGGTTTCGCAATTCTTATATGCACAAAGATTTCAACTCACAGACCGGCTCGGCTCCCGGCATCACCTGCCCGATCCGGTAAAAATTCTGACAATGAAAAGGCGTTCCCCATGAGCGATAGCCCTGTAGCAGATCAGGTTGCGACTGCCGCAACCGAGTTCCCTAAAATTCCGGTTACCGTGCTGACCGGCTATCTCGGCTCCGGCAAAACCACCCTGCTCAACCGTATCCTCAGTGAAAACCACGGCAAACGCTATGCTGTGATTGTTAATGAATTCGGTGAAATCGGCATTGATAATGATCTCATCGTCGAGTCCGACGAAGAAATCTATGAAATGAACAATGGCTGCATCTGCTGCACCGTACGCGGCGATCTGATCCGCGTGGTTGAGGGCCTGATGCGCCGTCCGGGTCGCTTTGATGCAATTATTGTGGAAACTACCGGCCTTGCCGATCCGGTGCCGGTTGCCCAGACATTCTTCATGGATGATGA
>JAIRVW010000344.1 GCA_031253705.1 Brucellaceae bacterium | reverse complement strand
GACCGGATAAAGTGACAATAGTTCCCGCATCATCCGGCACCACATTTATTTCCGGTGCGGAGGCTGGGTTACTACTTGTTTTACCCTTTTTATCGGTCAACATGCATTATCCAAAACTTGAGTCTGTATGGTGATAGCCGGTTCAGATAAGTACCGGACTATTTCCGTCTTTTAATCACATCTATCAGGTCTCTGATAAACCCAAACGTCTGTATCATATAGTTTAACTGCATCATTACAGACGTAAAATTCTATAATTACGGACAGTACCAATGCAATATAATCTTAATCTGCTTATTGAGCGCTACCCGATTGCAGGCAAATTTACAATCTCGCGCGGCTCTAAAACCGAAGCAGTTATCGTAGTGTGTGAATTGAGTGACGGTATTTACAGCGGTCACGGTGAATGTGTGCCCTATGCACGCTATGGCGAAAGCATAGAATCAGTCAGCGAGCAAATCCGCGCTGTTGAACCTTTGCTGAAACAGGGCGGTTCTGCGGAAAGCCTGCGCCTCAAGCTGCAAAGCGCCATGCCAGCCGGTGCCGCCCGCAATGCAGTTGACTGCGCCCTGTGGGATTTGCAGGCCAAACAATCCGGTTCAACGGTTGCTGCTTTGCTCAATATCGCACCGCGCCCGCTGATCACGGCAATCACTGTTTCCATTGATACGCCGGAAGCTATGGCCGCAGCCACCGCCAAACTGGCACACCATCCGCTGATTAAAGTGAAAATCGGCGGCGAGAATGATGCAGAGCGCATCCGTGCCGTGCGTGCAGCTGCACCTGATGCACAGATCATTCTTGATGCCAATGAAGGCTGGAATCCGGATAATTTCGCGGAAAATATCAATGTGGCCGCAGAGTGCAAAATCGGCCTGATCGAGCAGCCGCTGCCGTCTTCCGATGACAGCTATCTGTTGCAGGCAAACCGCCCTGTACCGGTCTGCGCCGATGAAAGCGCCCATACATCGCAAGGCCTGGAAAAGCTGAAAGACCGCTATGATGCGGTGAATATCAAGCTGGATAAGACCGGCGGCCTCACGGAAGCGTTGATCATGCGCGACAAAGCGCGTGCTCTCGGCCTTCAGGTGATGGTCGGCTGCATGGTCGGCTCGTCTCTGGCCATGGCGCCTGCCCTGATGGTGGCACAGGATGCGGATTTTGTGGATCTCGACGGCCCGCTTCTGCTGGCCAAAGACCGTGAACCGGCATTGCATTATACCGGCACAACAGTCTCGCCTCCTCAGCCTGAATTGTGGGGTTAACCTGATTTCAGTTAAGCGCGGTTTTGCTCCGGTGAGACAAAATCGCGCTGTCTCTTTACGTTATAAGCCGCAAAACCGGATTTTTTAGAATTTTACACGGACGAATGAGCAGTCTGTGATTTGTAAGTTACAAAATTATCCCATATACGACGTTATTCTTACGAAATGGCACAGGCTGTTTAAAGCGCCTCCCCTTGAGACACTGTGCCCGAGTAAACTTGTTTAACGTAGTTTCGAACGGATCGTAGCGGAACAAGAAATCAGGCCGGCGAACTGATTTCCCCCGCAACAGCGGTTCCCACTTTCCAGAAACTGCTTAACTGTCACGGGGATGGCCGCCCCAATCGTCTGACTGGACATTTATTATATGACTAAAAAATCATCCAACGACACAAATACTACTGGCAAGACCGGCACCGCGCAGGTTTCCGGCACAGACAGAAAATTCTCGGATTTTGAAGAAGCGGCACTGTTTTACCACCGCTCGCCAAAGCCGGGTAAGCTGGAAATTCAGCCGACCAAAACACTGGGCAACCAGCGCGATCTGGCTCTGGCTTATTCTCCGGGTGTTGCTGCGCCTTGCCTTGCTATTCAGGATGATCCGGCACTGGCTGCCGATTATACTGCCCGCGCCAATCTGGTTGCGGTTATCTCCAACGGTACCGCCGTTCTCGGCCTTGGCAATATCGGTCCGCTGGCTTCCAAGCCGGTGATGGAAGGTAAAGCCGTTCTGTTCAAGAAATTTGCCGATATCGATGTTTTCGACATTGAAATCGACTCACTCAAAGTCGACCGTATGGTCGATGTGATCTCCGCGCTGGAACCAACTTTCGGTGGTATCAATCTGGAAGATATCAAGGCTCCTGAGTGCTTTGAAGTTGAAGAACAGCTTCGCGCCAAGATGAACATTCCTGTGTTCCACGACGATCAGCACGGCACCGCGATTATCGTGGCAGCAGCCGTTATGAACGGTCTGGAACTTGCCGGCAAAGATATCAGCACCGCCAAGATCGCCGTTTCCGGCGCCGGTGCGGCAGCGCTTGCCTGCCTCAATCTGCTGGTCAGCCTCGGCGCACAGCACAAGAACATCTGGGTCAGCGATCTGGAAGGCGTTGTCTATAAAGGCCGTAACGAGCTGATGGATCGCTGGAAAGAGGTCTATGCGCAGGATACGGATGCCCGCACGCTCAATGACATCATCACCGGTGCAGACGTCTTCCTCGGCGTATCCGCCGCCGGCGTATTGAAGCCGGAAATGGTTGCCAAAATGGCACCGACCCCGCTGATCATGGCTCTCGCTAATCCAAAACCGGAAATCATGCCGGAAGAAGCCCGCGCTGTGCGTGAAGATGCCATCATCTGCACCGGCCGCTCGGACTATCCGAACCAGGTGAACAATGTTCTCTGCTTCCCGTATATCTTCCGCGGTGCACTGGACGTCGGCGCGACAGCCATCAATGAAGAAATGAAAATGGCTGCGGTGAAGGCTATTGCCGCTCTCGCCCGTGAAGAAGTTTCCGATGTGGCAGCACGCGCCTATTCCGGTGACACACCGGTCTTTGGTGCCAATTACCTGATCCCGTCGCCGTTTGATCCGCGTCTGATCCTGCGTATTGCTCCGGCTGTGGCACAGGCTGCGATGGAAACCGGTGTGGCAACCCGCCCGATCAGCGATATGGAAGCCTATATCGACCGCCTCAACCGTTTCGTGTTCCGCTCCGGCCTGATCATGAAGCCGGTCTTTGCGGCTGCGCGCCGTTGCAAAGACAAAAAACGCGTTATCTATGCCAATGGTGAAGATGAGCGCGTGCTGCGTGCCGCACAGGTGGTACTGGAAGAAGGCATTGCCCTGCCGATCCTGATCGGTCGTCCGAATGTCATCGAAACCCGCCTGCAGCGCTATGCGCTG
>JAIRVW010000322.1 GCA_031253705.1 Brucellaceae bacterium | reverse complement strand
GTGACACCGAAAAGCTACAGAGCCGGAACGGATACTGACGGTCTGTCATCGCTGTATGTTGAGGTTGCGGAGTATATTTTACCTGAAATATCACCGCAAATAAAAATCTTTGCACCGCAAGTACAAAAAACATCAATTACGCCTGCCGGAGCCCTTGCTTTTTTCCGCGCATACAGAGAAATGGTTACCAGCATATTTGTATCCTGAAATCAGCGGGCAGATATGTAAGGTGATGCCCGTGAGGGATATTGCTGTTTTCTGAATATCCGGTGTTTGATGCGGCTCTATAGTTGCGTAAGCGGTTAGTGCTTTGAAAATACGCTGTATTTTAGATTTTGCTTATGGGGGCGGATTTTAAAAATACATAGTGTTTGCGGCGTGTGTTCTGACACGCACGGTACTGTATATTCATGAAACGGCTGCACCATAGCTTTAGTTTATTGGTGGCGGACGATAATTTATGGCAGTCTCTCAACCGGTTGCGAAAGCACCATCCATATCGAACTTTGCCCGGCATATGCTGGAGTTTCTGGATCGAGTGGAATACCGGCGGGTTATTCATACGGAAGATCTCGAGGAGATCGGCCGCTTACGCTATCGTTCCTATATGACACGCAATGTCATGGACGATAATTTTCTCGGCACGATTATAGATGATGTCGACCGCGATCATCAGGCCTATGTCTACGGCGTCTATATTGACGGCATTCTGGTCAGCACGCTTCGTGTGCATCACATTACTGCGGATCACCGTATCGGCACCAGTGCCAAGCTGTTTCCTGATATTCTGGGGCCGATGCTCGATAATAATATGAGCTTTGTCGATCCGACACGTTTTGCAGCAGACCCTGCCTATCTCGCTGAATTTCCGGCCATTCCCTATCTGACATTGCGCATTGCGGCGATGGCATCGGAATATTTCAATGCGAGTTTTTGTCTTGCCGCTGTCAAACCGGAGCATATGGCTTTTTATAAGCGTATTTTCGGCTCGCAAATGCTGGCTGATCCGCGCGATCATGACGGCTATGGTATTCAGGTGGGCTTAGGGGCTGCGGCAGTCAGCTCCATCCGTGATGCGGTTGCCGTGCGTTTTCCGTTTTTTAAATCCCAGCCTCATGAGCGGCGTAATATGTTTGCCGATACCCGCGCGGGCAATGTGCCTCTAACTATTTTGCCGACGGCCAAATATACCGGCTTAGGTGTTTAAAACCGGAACTGATCCGGCATTGCAGCAGATTGTCGCAACAATGCCGCTGAACAATGCTTGCCTATCAGACAGGAACTGTGTCAACTGTCCCTGTAAGATGTCTGAACCGGATGACGGCCGCAAAGGAAGATATCTTTGGGGAGGGAGATAGAAATGGCAGAAATTCAGCACGGTCCTGCAGAACTCGGTGCACAGATGGATTATCCTGAGCATGAGCGGACCTATCAGGGCTTTACCTTTTTGGTGAAGTGGGGAACCATTGTTCTCGGCGCATTGATGGCCTCCATGGCTTTTGCGTTTTTTGCTGCGGGCTGGTTCTCCGGAATCATTTTGTTCGCGCTGATCATGGCAGCTGCAGTTTTTCTGGCCTGAGTTTTCTGATTTTTCCGCATGCTGAGACAGATTATCTGTAACGGCATTCATGATGAGATGTATTATGCCGCCTTCAGGGCGGTATAATTGTGTAGATTTTGCATAATTTAGTGGATTCCGGTCAGTGCAGCTGACTAAAATGCGTATTTTCGATCACACCAGAGATTTTTTGCATAATAACTATTGCGGCCTGATTTTTCCGTGATTTACTGCGCCCGTCCCAAATATGTTCCGGAGGAGACCGGAGCCTGTTTGGTGAACTATTGGGGATAGGGAAAGTGAGGGCAGTTTTGTCTCAGATAATATTCATTCCCGTTGAAACTGATCTGAATGAAACACGGGTTGCGGCAACGCCGGAAACCGTGAAGAAACTGATTGGTCACGGATTTAAGATTATCGTGGAAAGCGGTGCGGGTACAGCGTCGCGCATTACGGATCAGGCTTATACTGATGCCGGTGCGGTGATTGGCAAAACCACCGATATTAAGACCGCGGATATTATTCTTAAACTACGCCGCCCTTCACTGACCGAACTGAAAAATTACAAGACCGGTGCTGTCCTGATCGCGATGCTTGATCCTTATGGCCATGAGGACAGTGTGGCAGCAATCGCGCAAGCGGGTCTGAGCGCTTTCACAATGGAATTCATGCCGCGTATTACCCGCGCACAGGTTATGGATGTCTTGTCGTCGCAGGCCAATCTCGCCGGTTATCAGGCGGTGATTGATGCCGCTGCCGAATATGACCGTGCTATGCCGATGATGATGACCGCTGCGGGTACTGTGCCTGCTGCCAAGGTCTTTGTGATGGGGGCAGGGGTTGCCGGTCTGCAGGCCATTGCTACGGCTCGCCGTCTCGGCGCCGTGGTGACTGCGACGGATGTACGCCCTGCAGCCAAAGAACAGGTGGCATCGCTCGGTGCCAAATTCGTGGCCGTTGAGGACGAAGAATTCAAAGCGGCGGAAACGGCCGGCGGCTATGCCAAGGAAATGTCGAAAGACTATCAGGCAAAGCAGGCTGCGCTTGTGGCGGATCACATTGCCAAGCAGGATATTGTCATTACCACAGCACTGATCCCTGGCCGCGCTGCACCGCGTCTGGTGAGTGCGGCAATGGTTGCCAGCATGAAGCCGGGCTCCGTTCTGGTTGATCTGGCTATTGAGCGCGGTGGCAATGTTGAAGGTGCGGTTGCGGGACAAGTTGTCGAAAAAGATGGTGTGAAAATTATCGGCCATATGAATACGGCCGGTCGCATCGCGGCTTCCGCATCGCAGCTTTACGCCCGTAACCTGTTCGCTTTCCTTGAGACACTGATCAACAAGGACACAAAACAGGTTGCCGTTAATCTTGATGATGAACTCGTCAAGGCAACAGTGCTGACCCATCAGGGCGCCATTGTGCATCCGGCTTTTGCTCATGCCGCTGTGGCTGCTGACAAGGCAAAACCGGCGGTTGAGGCAGATGCTGCTGAGAAACCTGCACCAAAGAAAGTACCGGTTAAAAAAGCTGCGCCGAAGAAACCGGCTGAGGTGAAAGCTGCGGTAAAACCGGCAGCGAAACCGGCTGTGCGTAAGAAGGCTGCAAATAAGGGAGATGAGGCATGAGTGCGGATTCTTTGAAAGAGGCACTTGGCGGTCTCGACAAGGCGGTTGAAAATCTGCGTCAGGCTGCGGAAGGTCTGGGCGGCTCAGACTCGATCAGCAATGTTGTGCATGTAGCCAGCGGCGGTATGATTGATCCGTTCGTCTTCCAGCTGGCGATTTTCGTGCTGTCGATTTTTGTCGGCTATTATGTGGTCTGGTCGGTCACGCCTGCCTTGCACACGCCTTTGATGGCGGTGACGAATGCGATTTCATCGGTGATTGTTGTCGGTGCATTGCTGGCTGTCGGACTTTCCCTGTCCGGCTGGGCAACCGGCTTCGGCTTTGTTGCTCTGGTGCTGGCCAGCGTCAATATTTTTGGCGGCTTTCTGGTCACCCAGCGCATGCTCGCCATGTATAAGAAAAAAGATAAGTGAGGGGCTTGGATATGAGTGTTAATCTGGCAGCCTTTCTTTATCTCGTCTCCGGCGTGCTGTTTATTCTGGCATTGCGTGGTCTTTCGCATCCGACAACCAGCCGTCAGGGCAATTTTTACGGCATGCTCGGTATGGGTATTGCCATTGTCACCACACTGGTACTGGCACAGCCGTCCTTTAACGGCTTGGCGCTGATTGTGCTGGGGCTGGCGATTGGTGGCGGTATCGGCGCAGTTGTTGCCAAACGCATTGCGATGACAGCCATGCCGCAGCTGGTGGCATTCTTCCACTCGCTGGTTGGTCTTGCTGCGGTGATGGTGGCAGCAGCTGCTCTCTACTCGCCGCATTCTTTCGGT
>JAIRVW010000282.1 GCA_031253705.1 Brucellaceae bacterium | reverse complement strand
CGACCGGTATCAGTTCTTTAACCGCCGGATTGCTGACAACCCTGCCGGTTTTTTGTCTGGGTTTCTTTGCGCCGCTGGCGCCGAAATTCGGTGAGCGCATCGGCATGGAGCGCACTTTGCTGCTGGCCGTATTGCTTTTGTCTTTCGGCACTTTTCTGCGCGGTACGGGGCCAGTTTCGCTGATGTTTGCCGGTACAATGCTGGCCGGTGCCTGTATTGCGATTTGTAATGTGTTGCTGCCGGGTGTGGTGAAACGTGATTTTCCGGATAAAGCGGCTCTGCTCACCGGCTTCTACACTATGGCGCTGAGCGGCGGGGCTGCCCTTGCTGCGGCTTTTACCTTGCCGCTTTATCGGGCGCTGGGCAATTCATGGCAGCAGGCGCTGAGCCTGTGGGCGGTTCCGGCATTGATTGTCGGCCTGTTATGGGGCGTGCTGACATGGCGTGTGAAACATCAGCGCGCCGCCAATAAAGGTAAAGTCACCGGTCTTTGGCGTGATAAAATTGCATGGCAGCTGACCTTCTTCATGGGGCTGCAATCATCGCTGGCTTTCACGGTGTTTGGCTGGTTGTCGCCGATCCTGCGCGAGCGCGGACTGGACGGCATTACCGCCGGTGCAGTGGTATCCGTATCGATCGGTATGCAGCTGATTGCCTGTCTTGTTGTGCCGACCATTGCCGTGCGCTCGCGCAATCAGAGCCTGCTCAATGTGGTGCTGATCGCCTGTGCGACGACTGCGATGCTGGCGATGTTGTTCATGCCGCTCTGGTCGGTCTGGTATTGGGCGGTTTTGCAGGGCATCGGTCTTGGCGGGCTGATTGCAGCGGCTATGACCGAGATTGTGCTGCGTTCGCCAAATCCGCGTGTTGCCGCGCATTTGTCTGGGATGGTGCAGTTTATCGGCTATATGATCGCCTCTGTTGTGCCTTTGCTGATCGGCATCATTCATGATCTGACCGGCACTTATACCGCCAGCGCCTTGCTGTTTGTGCTGATCGGCCTTGCCGCTGCATGGAACGGCTGGGGAGCAGGGCGGGCGCTGCATGTGCAGGCCGAGAGCGAATAATCTCCCGTCATCAGACACAAAAAGCCCCGCAATCTGATTGCGGGGCTTTTTGGCACAGGAAGATGCTCAGATGAACTGACCAAGACCCGGAATCGCGCTGACCACTTCATCAACAGTCTGTGCGCCGGCTTTTTCCTTGGCAAATGCAATGGTTTCTTTGGCCACGCCGGTGATTTCACCCATGCCGAGGCCTGCGCCCATCAGCTTGGAGCCGAGACCCATAACGCCGCCCAGCATATTGGAGAGGAAGCCGCCTTTATCGGCAGAAGCAATCAACTCCTGCGCACCCGGAATACCGGCGATCAATGCGCCGACTTTATCCTGCGGGCCTTCTTTGGCGAGAAAGGCAAGGATCAGGCCGACAGCTTTTTCTGCCGTGGCACTGTCAACGCCGACATTATTGGCAATACGTGTAATCAGCTCTTCCATAATAGTCTCCCAGAAATTGACGTTTACGTAATAAGCATTATGGAATGATGAAATCAAGTCCTGCTTCATTTTAAAATTAGAGCATAATCCCTTAAACTGATTCAAGTTCAAGGAATTATGCGCCGGGCAGAGGCTAAAATATTGTCCCGTTGCGGCCTGATGACTATAAACTTAAAATAGCTGTGCCGTTTGATGTATATTCGGCGTGAGACTGAACGGATGAGGAGTTTTTCAATGCCCGCAGATGGAAGCATCTTTCTTGGTGCCAGCCGCAAACCGGATGACAGCTATCAGCAACCGGAAGAACTGGCGCTGAAATATGCCAACCGGCACGGGCTGGTGACCGGTGCGACCGGTACGGGTAAAACCGTCAGCCTGCAGGTGATGGCTGAGGCATTTTCTGCTGCTGGTGTGCCGGTATTTTGCGCCGATGTGAAAGGCGATCTTTCCGGCATTGCCGCAATTGGTGAGAAGAATGATTTCTCGGTGAAGCGTGCGCAGGAAATTCATCTTGAACCTTATGATATGCATGCGACGCCGGTGATCTTCTGGGACATTTTTGGCGAGCAGGGGCATCCGATCCGTGCAACTATTTCAGAAATGGGACCTTTGCTGCTGGCGCGGCTGATGAACCTGACGGAAGCGCAGGAAGGCGTGCTGAATATTGCATTCCGCGTGGCCGATGAAGAGGGGCTACTGCTTCTCGATATGAAAGACCTGCAATCCATGCTCAGCCATGTTGCCGAGCGGTCTTCAGAACTCTATGCCCAATATGGCAATGTCAGCAAAGCATCTGTGGGTGCTATTCAGCGCTCGCTGCTGGTATTGGAACAGCAGGGTGGCTCTTTCTTCTTTGGTGAGCCTGCGCTGAATATTTCCGATCTGATGCGCACCACCACAGACGGACGCGGTATTGTCAGTGTTCTGGCAGCCGATAAGCTGATGATGAATCCGCGGCTGTATTCCACATTTCTGCTCTGGCTGATGTCGGAGTTGTTTGAGCAATTGCCGGAAATCGGTGATCCGGAAAAGCCGCGTCTGGTGTTCTT
>JAIRVW010000222.1 GCA_031253705.1 Brucellaceae bacterium | reverse complement strand
TGCTGACATTGCTACCGACCGGTTTTATGCCGCAGAGCGATACCAATGTCTCACAGGTCAAAGTAACACTGGCACCGGGGACGAGACTTGAGGAAACCGCACGCGTTTCCGATACGATTGTCAGTACTTTGCTGAAACGCCCTGAAGTCAAAGATGTGCTGGCAACGGCATCGGACGGGGTGAATGAATTCTCGCTGCTGATCAACCTCAAACCGCGTGCAGAGCGGGGTGTGAGCCAGAAGGAGTTTGAAGCACTGGTGCGTCCGCTTATTGCGGCAACACCGGATATTCAGTTCACCTTTACCAATGACGGCGGCAAGGAAGTGTCTGTGGTGCTGGTCGGTAATGACGGGGCAAGCCTGACCAAAGCGGCGCGCGCATTGGAGGCACAGATGCGCACATTGCCGGAGCTGGCCAGTGTTGTTACCTCTGAGCCGCTGCCTGCACCGGAACTGCATGTCAGGCCGCGTCTTGATGAGGCGGCACGCCTTGGCGTGTCACCGGCCGCTATTGGTCTGGTTGCGCGTATTGCAACGCTCGGCGAGACGGATTCCAACTCTGCACAGTTCAATCTAGGCGACCGGCAGATACCGATCCGTGTGTTGCTGGAAGGTGCGGCACGCAGCGATCTGGATATTCTGCGCAATCTGAAAGTGGGCACGGCAACCGGCAATCCGGTGCCGCTCGCCGCCGTTGCGGATATTACTTTCGGATCAGCAGAAAGCCGTGTGGAACGGCTGGATCGCAAACGGCTGATTGAGGTGGAGGCCAATCTCAATAATGGCGCGACACTCGGCACGGCATTGGAGGCAATCAGTAAGCTCGATGCCTATAATAATCTGCCGGAGGGCGTGAGCCAGATTGAATATGGCGAAGCCGAATATATGGCGGAAATGTTCAATAATTTCGGACTGGCTTTGCTCACCGGTATTCTGATGGTCACAGCGGTTCTGGTCTTGTTGTTCAAAGACTTTTTGCAACCGCTGACCATTCTGATTGCGCTGCCGCTATCAATCGGAGGTGCGGCGCTTGGCCTGTTGCTCTATGGGGCAGCGCTTGATCTGTCATCAGTGATCGGCATTTTGATGCTGATGGGGATTGTCTGTAAAAACTCTATCCTGCTGGTGGATTTTGCGATTGAATGTCAGCGCGAAGGGCTGGATCGTCATGCCGCTTTGCTCAAGGCAGGGATCACTCGTGTACGTCCGATTATCATGACGACAATTGCCATGGTGGCGGGTATGGTTCCGGCGGCTGTCGGCATTGGCGGTGATGCAGGTTTCCGCGCACCGATGGCGATTGCGGTGATCGGCGGGCTGATCACTTCGACCGCACTCAGCCTGATTTTCGTGCCGGTCATGTTTACGGCAATGGATGACCTCAATATCTGGCTGGGTAAAAAACTGGGCAGACTGACTTCTGTGACGGATGATGACCGTGCGCGCGGCGATGCGCTGCTGAAATCACAGGAAAACAGTGCCGCAGGCAGCGATGCCCGTACATGAATGAAGAGCGGAATGGGATGACGACTGACAAGCTGTATAATGATCCGGAACTGGCACAGTTTTACGATATTGAAAATGAGTGGAGCGCGGCTTGCGATTATGTGCTGAAACTCTCTGAGGATGCGCAGTCGGTTCTGGATATTGGCTGCGGCACCGGCTTGCTGGCTGCAACCATTGCAGGGGATGGTATAAAACGGGTGACGGGTGTTGATCCGGCACAGCCGATGCTGGATATCGCTGCAGGCAGACAGGGCGGTGAACGTGTCACTTGGGTCCGGAGCGATGCCGCAAGTCTTGATCTTGGTGAAAAGTTCGATCTCATCGTACTGAGCGGTCATGCATTTCAGGTGTTTCTGAATGCAGATGAGCAGCTTGCTTGTTTGCAAACCATTGCGCGGCATTTGTCACCAGCCGGAAAATTCATTTTCGACAGCCGTAATCCGTCAACGGAGGAATGGCGGGAATGGATACCGGAAGAATCCCGCCATGTGATTGAACATCCTGATTTCGGGGCGGTGAATTCTTGGAATGATGTGACTTTTGATCCGCAGGCAATGATTGTCGAATATGGCACTTATTATGAAGTTGCCGCAAACAGTAAGCTGTTTTCGTCAAAGTCCCGCATTGCATTTCCTTCGCAGGCACAAATCGCGGCGCTGATGGCACAAGCCGGATTGCAGGCGGATAGATGGCTGGGTGACTGGCAGGGCAATCTTTATCAGGACACGTCTGTTGAGATTATTCCGCTTGGTTCTTTGAAAGCTGACATATGACTATAAACACCCGTGACTGGCCTGATCCGCTTGCCATTATGACATTTGAAGACGGTGATCCGGATGAAAATCCGTGGGTTGCGGGAAAGCCGCAGACTGAGGAAATCAGCGTTGAGGCATATGATCCGCAATGGGCTGCACAATTCGTAAGCCTCAGGCAGGATATTGAGCAGGCGCTGGCGCAATCTGCGCTTAAAACAGAGCATGTCGGCTCCACGGCCGTGCCGGAATTGCCAGCCAAACCTGTGATCGACATTGACCTGATTGTTGCTGATCCTGAGGATGAAGCTGCTTATATTCCGGTACTTGAAGCGCTTGGTTATCAGCTGCGGGTCAGGGAGCGTTCATGGTATCAGCATCGCATGCTGCGCCATGATCATCCGCGTGTGAACCTGCATGTTTTCGGGCCGTCCTGTCCGGAGCATATCCGCCATATTTTGTTCCGCGACTGGTTGAGGGAGCATCCTGCAGACCGCAAGCTTTATGCCGATGCCAAAATGCAGGCCAAACAAGGCGTGAACAATGCAATGGATTATAATGCGCAAAAACAGCATGTGGTACGTGAGATTTATCGTGCCATTTTTGCAAGCAGCGGCTGGGTGACAGACCCATAAACCGGCTGATCTCAACAAGAGTTTATTTGTTTGTGCCGTCAATACGGCCATATCTTCCTGTCCGGCTCCGGACGTGCCGGAACAGGAATTTCATCGGGAGGGATAGAAATTGGAAATTTTGCGGATTGCTGCGTTTTCTGAAGGCAATAGCGGGGGTAATCCTGCCGGTGTTGCCATTGTTGAAAATCTGCCGGAGGCGCAGATTATGCAGCAGGTTGCGGCAGAGGTTGGTTTTTCTGAAACAGTGTTCGCCGCGCGGACAGAGGATGGCTGGCGCACACGTTATTTTGCGCCGACATTTGAAGTACCGTTCTGCGGCCATGCGACAATTGCCCTTGGCGTTGCTCTGGCATTGCGCGAGGGGGATGGTGTATTTCCGCTGATCCTTAATCAGAGCCGGATCACTGTTGAAGGCCGCAGTCAGGGAGATGTGCTGAGCGCAGCTTTACAATCCCCGCCGACCAGTAGCAAACCGGCTTCAGCGGAGATGATTGATGATGCCTTGCAATTGTTCGGATGGACGCATGATGATCTGAATGCAGATATTCCGCCTGCTTTTATTCATGGCGGTACGGATCATATGGCTTTGTCGCTCAAGTCCCGCGAAGCATTACGGACAATGCAATATGATTATGAGACCGGCCGCGCGCTGATGCTCAAACACGGCTGGGGTACGATTTTGCTGAGCTATGCCGAGACACCGCAACTGTTTCATACGCGTAATCCCTTTGCTGCGGGCGGTGTCTATGAAGATCCGGCAACCGGTGCGGCCACGGCTGCTTTTGCCGGTTATTTGCGCGACCTGAACTGGCCGCATGGCGGTGCGATTGACATTATTCAGGGCGAGGATATGGGCATGCGCTCCCGTCTCCATGCCGATATTGTCACGCCGCAGGGCGGTTCGATCCGCGTTTCCGGCACCGCACGTATTATGGCGTGAGCCTGTCGTATTGATAGATTGAAAATCAGATGCTGCATGGAATAGTTGTGGCACAGGAGAATGAGCTTGTCAGAATTAACCTCTGAAACTCTGATTATCCGCCGCGCGGGCATTACGGATGCGCCCGCCGTGCTGCGCATTTTTGATGATGTGATCGCATGGTTTGTCAGTATCGGCAATGCAGGCCAATGGGGCAGTGAGCCGTGGTCAGCATCACCGCAACGTGTGGGGCGCATTGAAGAGGCCTGTTCTCTGCCAGATGCATGGGTGGCAGAGGATGCCGAGCTTGGTATCTGTGCTGCTTTGGTGCTGGGCGAGGCTATGCCTTATGTGCCTGCTGCGACCGAGCCGGAAAATTATGTGCGTTTGCTGGTGGCATCCCGTGATCCGCGTGTACGCGGGATCGGGCGGCGCCTGATGGCTTTTGCCGATGAACGGACACGGGCGGCAGGGCTGAACCGCCTGCGCGTTGATTGCTATGGCGGCGGCAGCGGCACACTGATCCGTTTTTACGAATCCTGCGGCTATGACCGTGTTACAACATTTGATGTTGACGGCTGGCCGGGGCAATTGCTGACACGCAGCCTGTAAATTTTCGCCAGCTATTCCGGTACAATTTGCAGAGAGCTGATGCCGAGCAAAGTGTTTTCCATATCCGGCTCACTGCCGGAGCAGATACACAGGATTTCGGCATCCTGCTCACTGACAGACAAATAAGCATGCCCCATGGTGGAATCGATATAGACGCTTTCGCCGGTTTTTAAACGAACCGGCGCATATTGGTCTGTGTGGAGTTCAATTTCGCCGTTGAGAACGATCAGAAATTCCTCACCGGCATGTCTGGTGAGGGGGCCGAATTCTTCCATTGAGCGGGCACGGGCAAAAGCATGGATCGGCACCATTCTTTTACGGATGAGATCGGTGGCCAGATAATGATAGTCATAATTCTGTGTCAGCTGGCGCAGCGTTGTCATCGTTGAACTGACAGAGCGTCGTGCGCGGTTGGCAGCAGGATCACCGTCACAGCTCAGTAATTCAGTGACATGTATGCCCAGCCCGTGACAGATTTGCAGCAGCTTGTCATAGCTCAGCGACAGCTGATCATTTTCAACTTTTGACAGCGTGGAAACCGCAACGCCGGTACGGTCACTGACTTGCTGAAGCGTCCATTGATGCTTCTTTCTGAGTTTGCGCAGGCAATTGGCAAGGTTGGGCTGACCGGACATTTTTACTCCGTTGAAATTGCTGCTCTTATCTTATTGCGCGTGTGCATGCGGAGCAAGATTTTTATTATATGCTAAATATTGACTAAGTCAGAAAACTGACATAGCACTTAGCTATGGGAGAAAATTCAAAAACTATCATCATTATCGGCGGGGGCATTGCAGGTCTTTCCGCCGCTGCTGTTTTGGCCAAAACATTCTCAGTGACACTGCTGGAACGTGAAAAACAGCTTGGCTATCACGCGAGCGGCCGTTCGGCCGCCCTGTTCTCAGAGACCTATGGCAACCGCGTTGTGCGTGGTCTGTCCGTTGCCAGTCGTCCTGCACTGGAAAGCGGCGGCTTTTTCGAACATCGGCGCGGTGCGCTGCATGTCGGCGGTGTGGCTGATGATGCAGCCATTGATACGCTGGCAAAGGAATTGCAGGCGCTGCTGCCGTCTGTCCGCCGCCTGTCTGCGGCTGAAGTGCATGACATGGTTTCTGTGATCCCGCAGGATAAGACCTGCGGCGGTGTCTATGAAGCCGATGCCATGGATATTGATACCAATAAGATGGTGCATGACCGTGCCGCTGCGTTCAAAGTGGCAGGCGGAACTGTTCGTCTTGGCGAAGAAGTGCTGGAAATCCGTAAAACAGATAGCGGGTTTCAGATCGTCACCAATATTGGCACCTGTGAAGCTGATATTGTTATTAATGCTTCCGGTGCCTGGGCAGATGTGATTGCCGAACGTGCCGGTCTGTCCGGTCTGGGTATGATGCCGAAGCGCCGCACAGCCTTCATGTTTGATGCAGAGAATGAAAATCTGCGCGAGTGGCCGTTGGTCGTTGATCTGCATGAACAATTTTATTTCAAGCCGGATGCCGGTCGTCTGATCGGCTCTCTGGCAGATGAAACCGATACGCCGCCTTGCGACGCCTATCCGGAAGATCTTGATATCGCCATCGCCGTTGACCGTATTGAGCAGGCCACCACACTGCAAATCGGTCGCCCTGCAACGCCATGGGCAGGGCTCAGAACATTTTCACCGGACCGTACACCGGTCGTCGGCTTTGATCCGCGTTTATCCGGTTTCTTCTGGGTGGTCGGGCAGGGCGGCTACGGTTTTCAGGTGTCGCTGGCTTTGGCGGATATCACGGCAAAGCTGATCCGTGAGGAGGCATTGCCTGAGCAATTGGCAGAACTTGGTGTCAGTGCAGAAGCTCTGGCACCGGAGCGTTTTCTGACAGCGGCAGGCTGATAATTGACCGGCACGTCATGTGCCGGTTTTGTTTTTTATAAGCGGGAGAGAGTTATGACAATTGAAGTTGAATGGGCGCGTCTGACAGCACCGGATCTGCGGGAGATTGCGGCAGGCAAAAATGCACTGGCAATCCTGCCGATCGGATCGCTGGAGCAGCACGGCCCGCATTTGCCGGTGATTACTGATACGGCCAGTGCATCGGAAGCGGCAATCCGTGCCGCGCGTCTGGTTGCCGGTGAAACACCTGTGGCCGTGTTGCCGGGCTTGTGGCTCGGTATGAGTGAACATCATCTGCCGTTTGGCGGCACGATTACACTGGATTTTGAAGCACTGCGCAAAGTCCTGCAATGTATTGTCCGCTCCCTGAAAGCGCTGGGTTTTTCCCGTTTGCTGGTGGTCAATGGTCATGGCGGTAATATTGACCCGCTGGCCGTTGCCGTGCGTGAACTGGCTGTTGAATTTGCTATGCCGATTGTCTCCACGCTGCCATGGGAGCTGGCACCGGAAGAAACAGCGCAGATTTTTGAGGTTGATACCGGCGCGCATCATGCCTGTGAGGGGGAATCCTCGGTGATGCTGGCAATCACACCGCAGACGGTTCGTACAGACCGCTTTGAGCAGGCTTTCGGTAATCAGCAGCATCCGCTGGAAAATCTGCCGAAGGGCGCAACGCGCTTCTACTCCTTCTCAGAACATGCGCCGGTAACCGGCACATGGGGGGATCCGCGCAATGCGACGGCTGAAAAGGGCGAGCGTTTTCTTGATCTGCACGCCGCCGAAGTCGCAAAGATTATCCGGCATGAAGCATTGTGGACAGCGCCGGATCCGGTCTGGTCAGCAGGGCGCGGCCAGAAAACAGCTGCCGGCAGGCTCGAAATCTGAAGTTAAAAGCATAAAGGGGAGGAAGATTATGCGTCTGTTTTCATCTCGGGCAGCATTGCTGAGCGCAACGCTGCTCTCCGGTGCACTGGCTGTTGTTGGCGGTTCGGTCGCGGCACAGGCTAAAACACTGGTCTATTGTTCGGAAGGCTCGCCGGAAGGTTTTGATGCCGCGCTGTATTCGACCAACAGCACATGGGATGCATCATCGGAAACGGTCTATGACCGTCTTACAGAATTCAAAGCCGGAACCACGGAAATTGAACCGGGACTGGCCGAGAGCTGGACGATTTCGGATGATAATCTGGAATATGTGCTGAAACTGCGTCAGGGTGTGCAGTTCCAGACCACCGATTATTTCACGCCATCGCGTGAATTCAACGCGGAT
>JAIRVW010000264.1 GCA_031253705.1 Brucellaceae bacterium | reverse complement strand
AGACAAAAGCTTCGGATACCATCGGGTATTGAAACGTAATATCCCGATGCGAAACGGGTTTTGTCGTGCGGTAACGGACTGTTTTAGCTCCAGTTCCACACGGGCTATGCCTTTGCGTGTGCGGATTAAACTCGCTTTGGTAATTGCAGTCCATGGAAGCGACGTTTTTGAGCGGAAATCCCTGAAACCGTCCTGATCAAGAATAAGCACAGGACTTTTGATTGCGGCATCAGAAAAACAGGTGATGATAACACCGGTCAGTATCAGGCTGACGGGGAGAAACAGCAGCAAACATGCAATGAGAATACAAAAGTCTGCTGTGCTCAGTGAGGCGTAGCGGCCGATGAGCAGGGTGGCGATCATCATTGTGCCTGCCACCGACGGCAAGCCGATGAGCAGCCAAATCACACCATGAATAAAGTTTTGTATCCTGTGCGGTTGCGCAGAGAGCGGCAGCGGCACCTCTATCTCAGAGCGATTACGATGCAAAAAGTCTGCTTCAGTCGGAATGCGGATTTTGGTGTGGTAGGACGCCATATTGTCTGATTATATTTCGCTTAACTGATGTATATGCCGGATGAATATCAAGAGCTGAAAAAGATAATAGTTTGCGTGTATTATAGGTAAAAGCGGAATCTTTTTCTTTGCTTGTGCGAACGTAAAATTCTAACCTATCCCAAATTTCTTCATTTGGGAGTAGAAAATGTCTAAGCGCAGCCCCGGTTTTGATACCCTTGCCATTCATGCAGGCGCAAAGCCGGATCCGACAACCGGTGCCCGCACCACGCCGATTTACCAGACAGCATCCTATGTTTTTGATGATGTTGATCATGCCGCCGCTTTGTTCGGCCTGCAGGCTTTCGGCAATATTTACACCCGTCTGACCAACCCGACCACTGCGGTTCTGGAAGAGCGCGTTGCAGCGCTTGAAGGCGGTACAGCTGCCGTTGCCACTGCATCCGGCCATGCTGCACAGCTGCTGGTTTTCCACAATCTGCTGCGCACCGGTGACAATTTTGTTGCTGCGAACAAGCTTTATGGCGGCTCGATCAATCAGTTCGGCAATGCTTTCAAGTCTTTCGGCTGGGAAGTACGCTGGGGTGATGTGGATGATGTTTCCAGCTTTGAGAAACAGATCGACGACAAAACCCGCGCGATCTTTATCGAAAGTCTGGCTAATCCGGGCGGTATCGTTGTTGATATTGCAGCGATTGCGGAAATCGCCCATAAACACGGCCTGCCGCTGATCGTTGATAATACAATGGCATCGCCATATCTGATCCGTCCGATTGAGCACGGTGCGGATATTGTTGTGCACTCATTGACCAAATTTATCGGCGGTCATGGTAATTCCATGGGCGGTATTCTGGTCGATGGCGGTACATTCGACTGGTCGAAATCCGGCAATTACCCGATGCTGAGCGAGCCGCGCCCTGAATATGCCGGTGCGGAACTGCATAAAACTTTCGGCAATATTGCTTTTGCGATTGCAGCACGCACATTGGGCTTACGTGACTTTGGTCCGGCGATTTCGCCGTTCAACTCGTTCCAGATTCTGGCCGGTATTGAAACTCTTCCGCTGCGCATGCAGCGCCATTGCGACAACGCCCTGAAGGTTGCCCAGTGGCTTGAAAAGCATGAGAAAGTTTCATGGGTACGCTATTCCGGCCTGCCAACCGATAAATACCACGCTCTGCAGCAGAAATATTCGCCTAAGGGTGGCGGCGCTGTTTTCACCTTTGGTCTGAAGGGCGGCTATGAAGCCGGTAAGACATTCGCCAATTCGCTGGAACTGTTCTCGCTGCTGGCCAATATCGGTGATACCCGCTCGCTGGTTATCCATCCGGCATCGACCACCCATCGTCAGCTGACTGATGAGCAGAAAGTTGCTGCCGGTGCAGGTCCTGAAGTGGTGCGTCTGTCGATCGGTATTGAAGATGCTGACGATATTATCGCTGACCTCGAACAGGCTCTGGCAAAGATCGCCTGATGATGGCGCTTTTGCTGCCTGTGAACACAGATGCAGAGCCGGAAATTGGCGCGCCCGCCGAAGGGCGCGTCATCTCCGGTAATCCGCAGTTCAGAACATGGAATGCGGAAGAGACATCAGACGGGCTTTATGCCGGTATATGGGAGTCCACTGCAGGTAAGTGGTATGTCGCTTATGATGAGTGGGAGTTCTTCCAGCTGATCAGCGGTGTGTCTGTGGTGACAGAAGAGGGCAAAAAGCCGGTCACTCTGCGGGCAGGCGATAGTTTCATCATCAGGCCGGGCTTTAAAGGCGCATGGGAAGTGATTGAAACTACTCGTAAAACCTATGTGATAAAGTTGTAATTGTTTTATTGCTGAAATGAAAAACGCCGCGTCTTGATATACGCGGCGTTTTTGTTTTTACCATTCCAGTTTCAGGCTTTGCATGCCGTGGAAATGATAGGTGTCGCCATAGAGCGGTGGTTCTGCAAAGCGGATATTCGGCAGGCGTTTAAACAACGTTGCCAGAGAAACCTGCATTTCCAGGCGCGCCAGCGGTGCGCCGATGCAGAAATGGATACCGGCTCCGAAGGAAACATTCTTCTGATCCGGACGCTCCGGCCAGAAGCGGTCTGGCTGCTCAAATGCCTGATAATCGCGGTTACCTGAGCCAAGCAACAGGCCGAGCTGCTCGCCGGCTTTGAGTGTTACGCCTTCGGCAATTTCAGTCTCATTATAAGCATAGCGGGTGAACATATGCAGCGGCGCGTCAAAGCGCAGGCTTTCCTCAACAGTGGCAGCAGTTGATTCCGGCGTTGCAAACAGAACGCGATGATCCAGCCCGCTTTGCAGAATGGTCTTAACCGCATTGCCGGTCTGATTGACCGTTGCTTCATGACCGGCATTGAGCAGCAGGATACAAGTGGTGATCAGCTCATCTTCCGAGAGCTTAGCACCGTTTTCTTCTGCGGCGAGCAACAGGCTCAGCAGATCGTCGCCCGGATTTTTGCGGCGCTGGGCAGCATAATCACGCAAATAGTCGGAGAATTCTTTGGCAGCCTGATTGGCACTGTCTTCCACTTCACGGGTGGCATTGTGCATATACATATTGACCATGCGATGCGACCAGTCGAGCAGCTGCGGGGCATTGTCGGTCGGCACACCGAGCATTTCGGCAATCACGACCACCGGAATAGGGGTGGCGAAGGCGGGCATCAGATCAACATGTCCCTGATGTTCAAAACCGTCAATCAGTTCATTGGCAAGCTTTTCAATACGCGGGCGCAGACGCTCGACCTGACGGGAAACAAAGGCGCGATTAACAAGAGTGCGCAGGCGGGTATGTACCGGCGGCTCAATCTCGAGCATGGAGTGACGCTCAACGCCGTCAAAATCTTTGAGATGTTCGCGATTAATTGCATTGGCGCGGTAGCCGCCCGGTTCTTCACGGCCAAAACGGCGGTCGCGGAACAGCTTGTTGATGTCGTCATAACCGGCAAAGCACCAGAAACCGTAATCTTCCCAGAAAAACACCCGCGCATTGTGATGCAGCCATGCATAAGCGGCGTAAGGGTTTTGCACAAAATCCGGCTGATGCGGATCAATACGCACATGGCGGGTAGCAGGATCAAAATGGAGATAGTCAGGTTTTACAGGGGCGCTTTGGTAATTACTCATCAGGCTTTCATCGCATTGGCATTCAGATAAAAATCAATGATGCGACTATAAAGGCAGATGAAGCAGAAATGCAGCGTGACAAAGCGCGGCATGAGGAGATTTAGCGCTCAGGTTATTAATTACCGGAGGATTGAGAGCTGGCTTTCAGCGTGTCTGAGATTGTATCCATTGATGTGCCGAATGATGCGCTAATCAGAACGAGTGAGGCAGTAATCAAAAGAGCGACCAAAGCGGCAATCAGGCCATATTCAATTGCTGTCGCACCGGAGTTGCACCGGAGAAAAGTCTTGAATGACATGCACTTCTCATCCTTTGGCAATGTTACAGAGACGATTGAGCTGTCTTTTTTTTAAAAAAACCGCCCGATTTATACCGGACGGCTTTTGAAAAGTGCTAATTAAGTACGAGGCTTATTTGTTCGCATTTGTATCGGCAGCATCAATTTTTTCACTAACTGTTGTGAAGATATTGGTCAGGCTTGTGCCAACCATTGTCACAGCGCCGATGATGACGACAGCGATCAGAGCGGCGATCAGGCCGTATTCGATTGCAGTTGCGCCGTCTTCATTTTTACGGAAACGTTTGAAAATTGCTTTCATTGCCTAAACTCCAGATAGTTCTTTATTTGTTATGGTCTTGCTGACCTGTTACGACTTATAGCGCGCAGAGTGTTTTTCAAGACTTAAATTACATAGTAAATGAAGTTTAAGCACTGAACTTGCTTAATAAATTGCTGCTCTTCGATAGAGTATTCTCAATTATCAATATCGAAAATATGAAATCATATATTGTTTTCAAACGGTTGGGTGTTGCCTGCAAATGAGAAAGCCCCCGAGCCGGTTGAGAGGCTCGGGGGCTGATCAGCTTTGCATTAACAAAAAGATGCGCTTTTTTAACAAAACCGCATCCTTCTCTTAACAATTCAATTAAAAATCCCAGTCGTCATCTTCAGTGGCAACAGCTTTACCGATGACATAGCTGGAGCCCGAACCGGAGAAGAAGTCATGATTCTCATCGGCATTCGGAGAGAGCGATGACAGGATCGCCGGATTAACATTGGTGACGGTGCTCGGGAACAGCGGTTCATAGCCGAGATTCATCAGCGCTTTGTTCGCATTATAATGCAGGAACTTTTTGACATCCTCGGTCAGACCGGTGCCGTCATAAAGTGCTTCTGTATATTTGGTTTCGACTTCATAGAGGTCGAGCAGCATGGAGAAGGCGAAATCCTTCAGCTCTTCCTTGCGGGCTTCGCTCTCTTTTTCCAAAGCGACCTGATATTTATAGCCGATATAATAACCGTGTACGGCCTCGTCACGGATAATCAGGCGGATAAGATCAGCCGTATTGGTCAGCTTGGCACGGCTCGACCAGTACATTGGCAGGTAGAAGCCGGAATAGAACAGGAAGCTTTCCAGATAAACACTGGCGATTTTGCGCTTCATCGGATCGTCAGATTTATATTCGTTGACGATCAGAGCGGCTTTGCGCTGCAGATGCGGGTTTTCTTCACTCCAGCGATAGGCATCATCCACATCCGGTGTCGAGCACAGGGTCGAGAAGATCGAGGAATA
>JAIRVW010000153.1 GCA_031253705.1 Brucellaceae bacterium | reverse complement strand
GAAATGCACTTCCTGCCGGATGTTTATGTGACTTGCGATGTCTGTAACGGCAAACGCTATAATCGCGAAACATTGGAAGTTCTGTTCAAAGGCAAAAGCATCGCCGATGTTCTTGATATGACGGTTGAAGAAGGTGTGGAATTCTTCTCTGCGGTGCCAAGCATCCGGGACAAGATGGAAACGCTGCATCGTGTCGGCCTTGGCTATATCAAAATCGGCCAGCAGGCGACCACCCTCTCCGGCGGCGAGGCCCAGCGCGTTAAACTCGCCAAGGAACTGTCGCGCCGTGCAACCGGCAAGACACTGTATATTCTTGATGAGCCGACAAACGGTCTGCATGTCCACGACGTTGCCAAACTGATGGAAGTGCTGCACGAAATGGTCGATCAGGGTAATACGGTTGCCGTCATTGAACACAATCTTGAAGTTATCAAAACTGCTGACTGGGTACTGGATCTGGGGCCTGAAGGCGGTGACGGCGGCGGTGAGATTGTGGCCGTCGGCCGTCCGGAAGATATTGTTGCTGAACCACGCTCTTATACCGGTCAGTTCCTGAAAGAACTGCTGGAACGCAGACCGGACAGCAAGACACTTGCCGCTGAATGAATCAAAACGCCGCCTGATAATCAGGCGGCGTTTTATATGATATAAAATGATAATGAGGTCAGAAAACTGATTTCTCGGCTCAGGTGCTTTACACCTTCCGGATGCACTCTAACTTTGCAGCAATCCGCTGTTCCGCAACTTTGCCCAGACTTGCACAATCAGCTCAGGCATATCTTCTGCAATTAATCCGATGGGCGCTGTTTCAGCAAAGCAATTTGCAATCTCTGCATGAATCCATACCGCTGCACATGCCGCCTCAAAAACCGGCATGCCCTGTGCGCATAGACCTGCAATAATACCGGTCAGCACATCGCCGGAACCCGCGGTGGCAAGCAATGCATTACCATTGCTATTGATTGCTGCACGGCCATCCGGCGCGGCAATCACCGTATCCGCCCCTTTATAAATCACCGCACTATGACTGATTTTGGCGGCCTGCCGCGCGCGCTCAGCTTTGCTCTGTTTCTCGTCCACCAATCCGCCGAACAAGCGCTGAAACTCGCCTTCATGCGGTGTCAGCACCAGTGAACAAGCTGATTGTTCTGCAGCAGAAAACAGCATTTGCGGATCATTTTTAAATGCACTGATACCATCCGCATCCACCACCAGTGTTTTCAAACCAGTACCATCTGCACGATCCGCCAATAATGCACAGACCAGTTCCCGCGCCCTTGTTAAATCACCGAAGGCAGGCCCCAGAACCGCAGCTTTGACTTTTCTCGCTTGGATAAAGTCCAAAACACCTGCCGTTTCGCCCAATGCATGCAGCATTGTGCCTGTCAGATGTGCGGCATGAACGGGCAAGGCATCCGGCGGCGCAAGCATCGTCACCAGTCCCGCACCGGTGCGTGCGGCAGCCGCAGCACTCAAACGCGCAGCGCCCGTCGACATCATCCCGCCGGAAAATACTCCGACATGACCGCGTGTAAATTTATGGGCATTCGCCTGCGGAACGGGCAGAAACCTGCACCAGACTTCAAGCAGGTTCTCATAAAGACTGACCGGTATTGTGTTGAAGACCGTATTTTCAATACCAATGTCGCGGACATGTACTTCCCCGCACAATGCACGCCCCGGCTGCAATAAATGTCCGGGCTTTTTACGAAAAAAAGTAACCGTGTGCTGCGCCTGAACTGCTATGCCTTTAACCTGCCCGTCCAATCCTGAAACCCCGCTGGGCAGATCAATGGCACAGACTGGCCTGCCCGAGTGATTAAGCGTTTCAATACAGGTCGCAATCGCACCAGTCACATCGCGTGCCAGACCTGCTCCGTAAAAAGCATCAATAACCAAATCAAATTGCAGCGGATCAAATGCTTCCAGCGGCAGTATCTGACCATCTGCTGCCAGATAATCATCCAAGGCCTCACGGGCATCCGTATCATCATGAGGCGGCAGATCAAAGAAACAGTCAGCCTGCCTTCCGGCCTCCTTATAAAGACGGGCAACGACATAACCGTCACCGCCATTATTGCCATGGCCGCACAAGACAGCGATCCGTGCAGCATCTGGCCACAACCGCATAGCCTCATCAAACACGGCCTGTCCGGCCTGCTGCATCAGCAGATAGCTGTCAGTGCCGCCTGCGATTGTCAGGCTATCGGCCTGCCCCATTTCCTCCGGCGTCAATAATTCCATACCGGCTCTCCTGTCTGAGATTTCCCACCTGAGTTTCAGACGTCCTGCTCATTTCTCACGCATATTGCCTAAATTTTAGGCAATCTTGATCAGGCACTCTTTGTCATCGCTGCTGAATTTTCATGCAAGCACAGCATAAGCGCATCTTAATGCAAAATCTTTGCATATTTTTACACACCCGAAAAACCCAGTCTTTCGCCATCAATAAAAATATATCAAGCAATTCAATGATCTACGCTGAGCACCGGCTTCAGAAATTTCACCATTTCATTAAAAACGATAAAATTTTGCCCGTAAAATCATAAACCACGCATTTTGGCATGATTTATGCTTATAGTTCTGTATGGCTCGTATAGAGCACTGGAATAAACGGAGGCAGCATTCTGATGAAAAAAATCGAAGCTATCATTAAGCCTTTCAAACTTGATGAAGTCAAAGAAGCACTTCAGGACGTAGGCCTGCAAGGTATCACCGTTCTGGAAGCCAAGGGCTTTGGCCGTCAAAAAGGCCATACCGAACTGTATCGCGGCGCAGAATATGTTGTCGATTTCCTGCCAAAGGTAAAAATCGAAGTCGTGCTTGCCGATGATGCTGTGGATGCCGCTGTGGAAGCCATCCGCAAAGCCGCGCAAACCGGCCGTATTGGTGACGGTAAAATCTTCATCTCCAATATTGAAGAAGTGATCCGTATCCGTACCGGTGAAACCGGCCCTGATGCTATCTGATCTGTAAATCACCGGTTTTACCGGACAAAATTTTCTCAGTTTAACGTCGTTCAATAGGAAACACGCATATGACGACTGCTCACGATATTCTGAAACTGATCTCTGACAACGACGTTAAATTCGTTGACCTGCGCTTTACTGATCCTAAAGGCAAACTGCACCACGTCACTATGGATGTGGGCATGGTTGATGAAGAAATGTTCACTGACGGCGTTATGTTCGACGCCTCCTCCATCGGCGGCTGGAAAGCCATCAATGAATCCGACATGGTACTGATGCCGGATCCGTCTTCGGCGCATATGGATCCGTTCTTCGCTGCATCCACTCTGGTTCTGCTCTGCGATATTCTTGATCCGGTAACCGGTGAAACCTACAATCGCGATCCGCGCGGCACTGCCAAAAAAGCAGAAGCCTATGTGAAATCGCTCGGTATCGGCGACACTGTTTTCATCGGCCCTGAAGCTGAATTCTTCATCTTCGACGATGTGAAATACAAGAACGATCCTTACAATACCGGTTTCAAGCTGGATTCCAGCGAACTGCCATCCAATGACGACACCGACTATGATGCCGGTAACATGGGTCACCGTCCGCGCGTAAAAGGCGGCTATTTCCCTGTTCCGCCGATCGACAGCTGTCAGGATATGCGTTCGGAAATGCTCACAGTGCTGTCCGAAATGGGCGTGACTGTTGAAAAACACCACCACGAAGTTGCTGCTGCACAGCACGAACTGGGCGTGAAATTTGATACGCTCGTCGCCAATGCCGACAAGATGCAGCTCTTCAAATATGTGGTTCACCAGACCGCAAATGCCTATGGCAAAACCGCAACCTTCATGCCGAAGCCGATTTTCGGTGACAACGGTTCGGGTATGCATGTGCACGTTTCCATCTGGAAAGACGGCAAGCCGACTTTCGCCGGTAACGAATATGCCGGCCTGTCAGAAAGCTGCCTGTTCTTCATCGGCGGCGTGATCAAGCATGCCAAAGCCCTGAATGCTTTCTGCAACCCGTCGACCAACTCCTATAAGCGTCTGGTTCCGGGCTATGAAGCTCCTGTTCTGCTGGCCTATTCCGCCCGTAACCGCTCCGCGTCCTGCCGTATTCCTCTGGGCAATTCGCCTAAGGCAAAACGTCTGGAAGTCCGCTTTCCAGATCCGACAGCAAACCCTTACTACTGCTTTGCTGCCATCCTGATGGCCGGTCTTGACGGCATCAAGAACAAGATCCATCCGGGTCAGGCAATGGACAAGGATCTTTACGATCTGCCGGCCAAATAACTGAAAAAGATCCCGACCGTTTGTGGTTCTTTGCGTGAAGCGCTGCAGAGCCTCGATAAAGACCGCGCCTTCCTTAAAGCAGGCGATGTGTTCAGCGACGATCAGATCGACAGTTTCATTGAGCTGAAAATGCAGGAAGTCATGCGCTTCGAAATGGCACCGCATCCGATCGAATTCGATATGTACTACTCCTGCTAATTCGTTTAGCCGCAGTAAAAACCCCGCCGGTGGCGGGGTTT
>JAIRVW010000148.1 GCA_031253705.1 Brucellaceae bacterium | reverse complement strand
GCCAAAACCATGGCCGGTTTTTCTGCATTATAAAGCGTCAGAGCTTCCTGATGTGTGCGGGCAATGCCGACAACTTCATGCCCAAGTGTTTCCACCATCTGCTCAATATCCATGGCGATCAGCGGTTCGTCTTCGATGATCATGATACGGGTGGCCACATGGCGGGAAATCTGCTCTGAGGCTTCCGTCAGCAGTGCCGAGAAGCCTGCCTCATCTTCCTGCAGGATTTCTGCGGCTTCTTTGTCAGTAAAGCCTTCCACAGAGACCAGCAGAAAAGCCTGACGGGAGCGCGGTGTCAGCAGTGCCAGATTATTGGCAGCGCGCTGTTCCCATGCATGTTCCGAATCATTTTCCGGAATTTCGATGCTGGTGCGATCAAAAATACTGGAATAAAGCCGGTAGAGCGCTATCTTATCAGATGAGCTGTCGGGAAAGACGGAAATATCGTCGATCAGCGTTTCGAGAATTGCAGCAACATAGGCATCTCCGGCGGATTGTGAACCGGTCACTGCGCGTGAGAAACGACGCAGATAAGGCAGGTGAGGTGCAATACGCGTAGACAATGACATTGAATGCTCCATCTATATGGGCTGATAAGATTGCAGCCTGTTCATGGTTCTAACGGCTGACTATAAAAATTGTTCCTGTGTTTGGGAACTAATAATTCACACCTGCATTATGACTTGAAATGGCATCTCAACCGGAGACAATTTCAGGTCTGTATAAGAGCTTCAGTCTGAGTTTCATTCTATCTATTATTATGGCACTTAGGGGCGATAACCGGAATACGACTGAGATGACAAACAATAATAAAACCCTTCAGGATCAAGATAACGCTATGACCTCATTTTCGCGCGAGCACCACGCGCAGAGCACACCGCAGGCAGGCGGTTTGAATAAAGGGGATGAACTGGGACCAAATTCTGAAATCGGTTCCAAATTACGCGCTCTGTATTCCAGCATTCAGGATGAAACCATCCCTGACCGTTTTCTCGATCTTTTGGAGAAGCTTGATCAGGCTGAACGCAAATCTGCTTCTCATTCAAGGAATTAACGGGAATGGCGGAGGAGAGGGACGAATTCAAGCGTTTGATGCTTGCGGCCTTGCCGGGTTTGCGGGCCTTTGCGGTATCTTTGTCGGGTCAGCAGGATAAAGCTGATGATCTGGTGCAGGATACGATTATGAAGGCGTGGGGCAAGCGCGACAGTTTTGAAATGGGCACCAATATTAAAGCGTGGCTGTTTACGATTCTGCGTAATGAATTTTACAGCCAGATGCGCAAGCGCGGCCGTGAAGTGCAGGATACAGACGGGATTTATACGGAGCGTCTGGCTGTGCATCCTTCACAATACGGCTCGCTGGATCTGCAGGATTTCCGCAAAGCGCTCAATGAATTGCCGGATGATCAGCGTGAAGCCATCATCCTGATCGGTGCGTCAGGCTTTTCCTATGAGGAAGCGGCAGAGATTTGTGACTGTGCTGTCGGAACCATCAAAAGCCGTGTCAGCCGCGCCCGCGTCAGATTGCAGGAACTGCTCGATATTAACGGCAATTCCGATTACGGCCCGGATGAAACATCATCACAGGTCACGATGCGCTCTTTCTGAAGCCATTACAGCTTCAGTTGCCTGGTTTATAATGTGGCAGCGCCGCTGTCTTCGGGACTGACGCCCAGTTGTTCCAGCGCCAGTTCTATTTCGCGCAGATCCTTATTCAACCCGTCATCAGGATCCATGCCGCCCTCAGTAGCGGCACGCTGCAGATCGCGTGCATCTTCCTGCAGCTTCATGATTGCAGCGGATTTCTGCAGATCGTTCAGGGACATATCTCTGAGAATAGTTTCAAGCTGGGCTTTGGTTGAACTTGTCATCGATGGTCTCCTTAAAACATGTCGCAGCGAAACAGGGGCATTAAGCGCCCGCGAACATGCGACAAATAAAAGAATCCAGAGCGAATGCTACGAGTGAGATGAAACGTGACCCGCTCCGATTTTGTTAATCACCTGATCATAACCATCAAATGTGCCGTTTACAGGCACAAAGCTCTTTAGCTGGTCTGATCCTTATTGTCAGACTTGCCGGTTTTTTTATCGCGCGACAGCAATGTTACGGCAAGCAGTCCGGCAACCGGCAGGGCAATGCCCAGAAGCGGCTTCTTCAGCAAGGCCGGTACGGCGGCAACCGCTGCTGCGGTCAGGGCTGCATTGGTATCGATGGCTGCGCGCCTTTCTTCAAGGCGGCGTTTCTCTGCCTGATCCAGCACATGATTGATCAGATAGGCAATGACGGCCAGCACGACACAACCGGCGGCCATGATCAGTGCGCTGATAATCAGTCCGAACTTCATCATCAGAAAGAAGAACAGTGCCAGCAGCAGGAAGAAAGCGCCCATAAGCAAGGCAAAGGCAATGAGCGCATAGAAAATTGCGCTGCGCTTGGCACGCTGCGTTACCGCCTGAACTTCGCTGCCGAGAATGGCCGAGATAACCGGTGTGAAGAGCTTCAGCATATCAGCGCCGTGTCAGGGCAGCAAAAAGATAGCCGATGGCAGCGGCACAGGCCAGTGATGTCACAGGGCGTTCCTGCACGTAATCGGTAATCTGTTTTTCAACGGAGCAGGCGCTGTCTTTGAAGCTGTTGAACGCATCTTCGCCCTGTTCATAAACATCATTATAAGTGTCGCTGGCATCCTGCCGTACCTGACTGATCTTACGTGATCCCATATCAGTCAGTGTTGCTGCAATCGCTGCAATGTCTTCTTTAAGCTGGGCAATTTGTGCCTGAAGTTCTGATGTATTCTCTGCCTGAGCGTCATTTACAGGTTTAGTATCACGAGCCATTGATGCCTCCGGAAAATGGAATAAGCCAATTATCGGCTATCGTTCGGGTTCAGAATAATAACGTGTCTTTAAGCTAATGGTTCCGCCGTTTCATTGCCAGAGGCAGGCCCGCTGTGTGTTGTCTGAACGGTCAATAATCAGCAATCAGGGTTAATGGCGGGCACTTTAGGGGCGGGCAGACGCGGCTACACAGGCTGCAACAAGGCAGCCTGTGTAGCCGTTTATCTGTAAGTATGTGGGGGCAGCTTTAGCTTACCAGGCGACCATGAACAGCAGTGCTGCAATGAAGAGGCAGGTTGCGGTGACATAAAAACCGGTGCGCAGCATGGCGCTTTCCAGTTGTTCTGGCTCATAAGAACCGGCCATTGCGGTTCGGGCGGCAGTTTCAATGGTCTGCATATCTTTGTGCATCATCTACTGTCTCCGGATCATTATGGACATTGTCAGCAGTTCATAATGGTATGCACCGTTTTATACGGCTTTAATGCGTCAGGTTTATGATCGTTCCTTGTCAGTATCTTAATATAACCTAAATACCAGTCCTGACCGGTAAACTTGTTCAAAATTGTCAGGTTATGTTTTTCGGTGTAAAATAAAAGATGCACCGGTCTGTGCGACTCAGCCGGATTTTACCGGTGTCATGCAAAGCGGCCAGGGTTGTGCGCAGGTTGTTTTTTGAGAGCAGATCATGCGTTTTGGTGCATAACAGGATATTTCAGGCCAAATATTGGTCGTTTCTCGCGTGTTTTTTAAAACATGACTTGCGAAGTCATGTTTGAAGGTTGTATTGCATTAACGGAAAGGCAGTCAACGGGTTCTTTCAGCGTGATCGCGTATATGCAAAGCAGATTATTCTGCGCGGGCTGAAATTGTGAGTGACCGGACTGTCCCTGATTATGAAATGCAGTGAGGTCGTCGCGGTGGTTAAGACAGTGTCCAGGGCAGCAATATCATTCAAAGCAGGTTTGTCAGCAGTTGTGCTTGCCGCACTTCTCGCAGGCGGCACTGTGGCTATGGCGCAGGATGCACAACCTCAGCAACCGGCGCAACAACCTGTACAGACCGCACCTGTGGCACCGGACGCGCAGACACCGGCTGCAACACCTTCAACAGAACCTGCGGCCAGCCAACCGGCACCGGTAACTGAGCCAACCTCAACAATACCGGCAACACAGCCAAATCAGCCTGCGACCGTACAACCTTCCGGTGACAGCCAGCCGGTTACAATCGCACCGCAGAATAATGCGACACAGCCGGAAGCAGCCACACCGGTACGTACTGCGGATAACGGCCTGCAGATTCCGCATGATCTTTCCCCTTGGGGCATGTTCATGGCTGCGGACTGGGTTGTTAAGGGCGTGATGATCGGTCTGGCCATTGCATCTCTGGCGACATGGACAGTCTGGCTTGCCAAGACACTGGAAATTGCCGGTGCCCGCAGCCGCGCACGCCGCGCACTGAAAGAAGTATCCCATGCGGAAAATCTGGCATCGGCGGTACAGGCTCTGGAGAAAACCCGTGGTCCGGGCGCGCATCTTGTCCGCGCTGCCCATGAAGAAGTTGCACAATCCGCTTCTGCCGCCGCTTATGTCGGCGGGGAAGGGCTGAAAGAACGTGTTTCCTCGCGTCTCAGCCGTATTGAAGCCGGAGCAGGCCGCCGTCTTGCCAAGGGCACGGGTATTCTCGCGACCATTGGTTCGGTTGCACCATTTGTCGGTCTGTTCGGTACTGTCTGGGGGATTATGAATTCCTTTATCGGTATTTCCGAAGCGCAGACCACTAATCTGGCTGTTGTGGCTCCGGGTATTGCCGAGGCGCTGTTGGCTACTGCGATTGGTCTGGTGGCCGCTATTCCTGCGGTTATCATCTATAATATTTTTGCCCGCTCGGTGACATCTTACCGCCATTTGCTGGCAGATGTCGGAGCCGGTGTGGAGCGCCTTGTCAGCCGCGATCTCGATATTCGTGCTGCGCGTGATATTGTGCAGAAGCAGGCAGCCCGTGCTAATCCGGTTCAGTCTGCGCCAGCCACCAAAGCAGCGGAGTAAGCGATATGGGCAGCCGTTTGCGTGAAGATGCCGGTGACGAACTGCAGGAAAGTCATGAAATCAACGTAACGCCGTTTATCGACGTGATGCTGGTGCTTCTGATTATCTTCATGGTGGCAGCGCCTCTGGCAACTGTTGATATTAATGTTGACCTGCCTGCCGCAAGCGCAACACCGCAGCCGCGTCCTGACAAGCCGGTCTATCTGACGCTGAAAGAAGATCTCAGCCTCAGCCTCGGTAATGATGCGGTTAACCGCGATCTGCTGGGGCCGACGCTGGATCGGCTGGCGGAAGGCAATAAAGAGACACGCATTTTCCTGCGTGCAGACAAGACTGTCGGCTATGGCGAGCTGATGAATGTGATGAACCTGCTGCGTGAGGCGGGCTATCTCAAAATCGCGCTGGTTGGTCTGGAAACTCTGGGCGCAGGCGGAGAAGCCGGTGCTGCACCTGCCACACCGCAAGGTGCTGCTCAGGGTGCTTCTCAGGGCACAGGAGAGTGAGACGTGAAAGAACTGCCGATCGATCATCCGCCGGTGCGGGGTATGAAAAACGGATCTGCTGTTGAACCGTCTGCCGGTGCATGGAAAGATCTGGTGCGCTGGCTTGGTGCCGGCGCCGCTGTGCTGATGGCACATGCTGCGGGCGCCTATGCTCTCCATGCTGCAACGCCGGATCTGGTGCCGGACGGCGAGCCGCCTGCTGCCATTATGATGGAGCTTGATCCTGTTGCGCAGGCACCGGAGGTTGAGGAAGATTCCATCGCTCCTTCTGCCGAGGCATCGCAGAATCCGGATGAGGCGGAAGAAGAGCCGGAACAGCCTGTTGAGAAGGTTGAAGAGGTAAAGCCTGAGGAACCTGTTGAGGAGCCGCAGGAAGTTGCCGAAGCGGAGCCGGTTGAAGAAGCTGTTCCTGAGGTGAAGGAATTGCCGAAGCCTGAGGTTGTACTGCCAAAAAAGGTAGAAAAGCCGAAAAAGATTGAGAAGAAAGAACCAAAGCCGGAGAAGCCGAAGGAACAGCCGAAACCGAAGGAAAAGGCGAAGAAGGCTCAGAAAGCGGAACAGACACAGGCTGCATCCGCACCGCAGATCAATGCGGAGAACTCCTCCCGCGTTGCCGCGAATGCCAATCGTCAGAGTTCAGCTTCTGCCGGTGTCAGCTCGGCAAAATGGCAGTCGAAACTCTATGCGCATCTCAATCGTAAGAAGCGTTCTGCCCAGCGGGCAATCGGCCGTGGTAATAAGGGTGTTGTTAATCTGACCTTTGTGATTGATCCGGCAGGGAATGTGCTGTCTGCCCGCGCTAATTCCGGTAATCCGGTGATGGATCAGGCCGTTGTGGAAATGGCGAAAAAGGCTTCGCCGGTTCCTGCACCGCCGCCGGCCATTGCCGAAGCCCGTAAAACCATCAGCGTACCGATCAAATTCGACTGATTTTTGAGAAACAAAAAGCCCCGCATGATCATCATGCGGGGCTTTTTTGTCTGATTATTGAAGCAGCTTATTTATGGCCGGTTGAGCCAAAACCACCGGCGCCGCGTTCGGTTTTGCTGAGCTCGCTGCGTTCTTCCACTTCGACCTGAGTGACAGGTGCAATAACGGCCTGTGCGATACGCATGCCGCGTTCAATGCGGAAATCATCGTCGCCGAGATTGATCAGCAGGACTTTGACTTCACCGCGGTAATCGCTGTCGATTGTGCCTGGTGTGTTGAGGCAGGTGATACCGTGTTTAAAAGCCAGACCTGAGCGCGGACGAATCTGCGCTTCATAGCCTTCTTCCAGTTCAAAAATCAGGCCGGTCGGTACCAGAGTGCGGCGACCCGGCAGAAGAACGATCTGGCGGTCTTCCGGCACGGCCGCGCGCAGATCCATACCTGCGGAACCTGATGTTTCATAGGCCGGAAGATCGAGACCTTCGGCATGTTCAAGACGGACAATTCCGAGCTTCGGGCGGCGGGATGATGAAGGGGAATTGGCAGTCATGATAAACCCTTTTCAGCAATATATGATTTAAAATGAGCACTAAACATATTGAGGGTCTTTTTGAAAGAGCCGTATGCTGATTTCAAAAATATTTAGCGGCTCTTTTCTTATGGTGTGTAACCGAAAAGCGGGATTTCGGTACTGTCCTTAATCTCTTCCATCACAAAGGAAGCGGAGACATCCGAGAGCGGCACGCGGGTGATGAGTTTCTGATAAAGCCGGTCATAGGCTTTCATATCTTCAATACGGGCGCGGATAATGTAGTCGAGATCGCCACTCATCCGGTATACGCCCACAACTTCCGTCAGCGATGTGACCGCCGCGCGAAACTGATCCAGCCATTTCGGGTCATGATTGCTGGTTCTGATCAGCATGAACACAGTGAGGCCAAGGCCGAGCTTATCGGCATCCACAAGCGCGACACGGCCTTTGAGAATACCTTCATCCTCCAGCCGTTTCAGCCGCCGCCAGCATGCATTGCGTGACAGGTGAATACGGGACGACAGGGCATCCACTGATAGCGCGGCATCTTTTTGCAGCTCGTGAAGAATGCGGCGGTCTGTTTCGTCTATATTGTGGGTCATTAAAGGATATTTGTCCCAAAAAATCTTATTATCAAGGATTTTTTGAGACAAATTTTGCGTTTGGCGGTGTTAGCATTTCATTGTTCACTTCAGATCGTTGTTTTTAGTCAATTTATAACGGGGAATACTGATGCAAACCAAAATTACACGTCTGTTCACCGAGCATCCTGCATCCGTGAATGAAAGCTATTTTCAGCATATGGCTTTTGCCGGTAAATTTGCCTTCACACTTTTTGCCGCTGCTTTTGCAGCTCTGATCCATGCAATTTTGCCATTTTTGTTTGAAAAGACAGCCAGCACTATTGTCGCTAAGCTTTATGCCAAGACGCATAAGCGCGGGGCGGAATAGAGCAGTTTCGAGATAAAAGTGGAAACCGGTTTTTCGTCCGAAACTGCGACAATAGAGAAGTTGAGCATTTCTAAAGGTTAAATTTAAACCGGAAATGCTCAAGCAATATATTAACTATGTTGGTGAAAGATCGGTTCTGTGGCCGGTCGTCATAGGGTTGCCGGTCCCGGTCTTTCACGCATCTGTCAGAGTGTCGTTCATGTGCCGCTGGGCTGCCTATTACGGATCAGATCTGTATCTTGAGGATATTATCACGTCGCCTTGTCATTCGCTGATCGCGCAAAGTCATCATGCGCATGAGGCGAAAACCGCGACCAATGGCGACGGCTTTGGCGTGGCATGGTACGGCACACGGGATGAGCCGGGACTGTATCGTGATCTTTTGCCTGCATGGTCGGATCAGAATTTGCGCAGCCTTGCCCGCCAGATCAATTCGCGTTTGTTCCTTGCTCATGTGCGGGCATCCACCGGCGGCGAGACCAGCCGTGCGAATTGCCATCCGTTTGTGTTTCAGCGCTGGAGCTTTATGCATAATGGCCAGATCGGCAGTTTCGACCGTCTGCGCCGACCATTAGAAAGCCTGTTGCCGGATACACTCTACAGTCACAAATCCGGCTCAACGGATTCCGAATTATTCTTTTTGCTGATGCTGCATTTCGGACTGGATACTGATCCGGTGACTGCTTTGAAGCGCACAGTCGAAGTGATTTATGAGACGGCGGATGCGATAAAAGTGCCGCCTTTTATTCGTCTGACAGCTGCATTTTCTAACGGGACGTCGCTGTTTGCGGTACGCTATGCCAGCGATATTTATGCGCCGACGCTTTATACAGCCAAGATGGCGCCTTCAACGGGGATTTGCGTTGTATCCGAGCCGCTGGACGGGGTTGCGGAGAACTGGATGGCGGTGCCGCGCAATAGTTTCGTGACCATCAACAAGCCCAACCATATCTGCATCGAGCCGTTTATGGATGAGCAGGTTATGGTGAAGCCTGCCGCTAATCTTGCGATTGCAGCAGGCTAAGTTTTCCCGTCAGGCATTACCGATCAGAATACCGGCTGCGAGCACGAGCGCACCGCCAAGCACGACCTGAAAGGCTGCGCGCATGAAAGGTGTTTCCATAAAGCGGTTCTGAATATAGGCAATTGCCCAGAGTTCGACGAAAACGACGAAGACGGCAATGCTGGTCGCAGTCCAGAAATCCGGAATAAGATAAGGCAGGGCATGGCCGAGACCGCCGACAGCGGTCATGATACCGCTGGCCAGACCGCGCTTGACCGGAGAGCCGCGGCCTGACAGATGGCCGTCATCATGGGCGGCTTCTGTGAAGCCCATGGAAATACCGGCACCCACGGAAGCCGAAAGACCAACAAGAAAAGTCTGCCATGTGTCCTGCGTGGCAAAGGCTGCGGCAAAGATCGGCGCCAGTGTGGAGACCGAACCGTCCATCAGTCCTGCAAGACCTGGCTGGATATAGGTCAGGATCATCTGTTTGCGTTCACCGGCGCGTTCTTCATCCTGCACATCTTCCGGTGTCAGATTTTCTTCCAGATGATGAGCGCGCTGCTCATGGTGTTTTTCTTCCAGTGCCAGATCGCCGAGCAGCTTACGTGTGGCCGCATCGGTCACACGTTTTGCGGCCTGTTCATAAAAACGGCCTGCCTGCTCTTCCATTTGGGCGGCCATAGTGCGGACTTTGTCGATACCGAGCGGACGCACCAGCCAGTCCGGTTTACGCTCATAATAGCCGCGGACATGTTCACGGCGGATCAGCGGGATAGTATCGCCGAAACGCTGCTGATGCAGTTCGATCAGACGCGCACGATGGTTATGCTCTTCTTCCGCCATAGCTTCGAAAATTTTGGCCGATTGCGGATAGCTCTCACGCAGGCCGTCAGCATAGCTGAGATAGATACGCGCATCATCCTCTTCGGAAGAAATAGCGAGTGCCAGAATTTCCTGTTCTGAGAGACTGTCGAAAGAGCGGCGCGACGGAGAGAAGAGCGAGGAGAACATGAGTGTTCCTTTTTAGAATGACTCTAAACTGAATAATTTAGAATAATTCTAAAATCAAGTGCGTTTCTGCCGCAGAAAATGAATATGCGAATAATTTCAGAGAATACGCTGCATCAAAACCAGATCGAGCCAGCGGTCAAATTTGCGTCCGACCTGCGGCAGCATGCCGGTTTGCGTGAAGCCGTGTTTCTCATGCAGACGCAGCGACGCGGTATTTTCTGCCTCAATAGCACCGATCAGAACATGGATGTGATTATCCGTGGCATGATCCACTAAAGCACGCATCAGCCTGTCACCGGCACCTTTGCCGCGTGCGTGACCGGCAATATAGATCGAAAGCTCGGCTGTGTGCTTGTAGCATTCAAAAGCACGGAACGCGCCATAGCTGGCATAGCCGAGCAGCTGATCACCCTCTGTCAGAACCAGCACCGGAAAACCGGCACTTTGGCGCGATGCCAGCCAGTCTGCACGGTTTTGCAGATCGACAGGCTGGCTGATGAAAACGGCCGTCGTATTGGCAATCGCATCATTATAAATATCTAGGATTGCGGGCAGGTGAGTGGTGTCAGCGTGCTGTATTGTCAGCATGATCTGCTTTCATATGAAAAGTGGCGGACAAGAAAATCCTGTCCGCCACTTTTATGCCGCTTGTGAAAAGCGTCAAGAATTTATTTGCCGCTGTTTATTTCTGCGCCGATTTGAACTGCAGGCGACGGGCATGAAGAACCGGCTCGGTGTAACCATTCGGCTGTTCGCGGCCTTTAAACACCAGCTCACAGGCCGCCTGAAAAGCGATTGAGTCATCAAAATCCGCAGCCATAGGCTGATAGGCTTCATCACCGGCATTCTGGGCATCGACTACGGCGGCCATGCGTTTCATGGTTTCCATCACCTGCGCTTCACTGACAATGCCGTGGTGCAGCCAGTTGGCGATATGCTGTGCCGAAATGCGCAAGGTTGCACGGTCTTCCATCAGGCCGACATTGTTGATGTCCGGCACTTTGGAACAGCCGACACCCTGATCAATCCAGCGCACGACATAACCGAGAATACCCTGCGCATTATTGTCGATCTCAGCCTGTACGTCTGAAGGTGCCCAATTGGTGTCACGGGCAACGGGAATAGTCAGGATGTCTTCAAGCTTTGCTTTGGTGCGGGATTTGAGCTGGTTCTGCACCGCAGCCACATCAATCTTGTGATAATGCGTGGCATGGAGTGTTGCTGCTGTCGGTGAAGGCACCCATGCGGTATTGGCACCGGCTTTCGGATGAGCGATTTTCTGTTCCAGCATCGCTGCCATTAGATCCGGCATCGCCCACATGCCCTTGCCGATCTGTGCATGGCCGGTCAGGCCGCAGGCTAGGCCGGTATCCACGTTCCAGTTCTCATAAGCGGCAATCCATGCGGCCTGTTTCATGTCGCCTTTGCGGATAACAGGACCGGCTTCCATAGAGGTATGGATTTCATCGCCGGTGCGGTCAAGGAAACCGGTATTGATGAAGAACACACGTTCCTTGGCAGCACGGATCGCTTCTTTGAGGTTCACCGTCATGCGGCGTTCCTCATCCATAATGCCCATTTTCAGGGTATTGGTTTTCAGACCTGCCAATGCTTCAGCACGGGCGAAAATCTCGGCGGCAAAAGCCACTTCTTCCGGCCCATGCATTTTCGGCTTTACAATATAGACGGAGCCGGTGCGGGAATTGAGATGCGTACCTTTGAGCTTGCCGTCCTGTGTGCCGATATCGTGGAGCGCAATCACTGCGGTGAAAGCTGCATCAAGAATGCCTTCCGGAATCTCATTGCCTGCACTGTCGAGAATGGCCGGATTGGTCATCAGATGGCCGACATTGCGGATCAGTAGCAAGGAGCGGCCGGGCAAAGTGTGGGCAGAACCGTCCGGCGCCGTATAGGTGCGGTCAGCATTGAGTTTACGAGTGATGGTCTTGCCGCCCTTGTCAAAGCTCTCTGACAGGGTGCCTTTAAACAGGCCGAGAATATTGCGGTAGGCCAGAACCTTGTCGGCAGCATCCACTGCCGCAACAGAGTCTTCACAGTCCTGAATGGTGCTGAGTGCAGATTCCAGCGTGATATCGGCAATATGCGCCGGATCGCTTTTGCCAATGACATGGGCAGCGTCGCAGCGAATTTCGATATGCAGGCCGTTGTTTTTCAAAAGAATGAGGGAGGGGGCGGAAGCATCGCCCTGATAGCCTGCAAAGCTCTGCTTGTCTTTCAAAGCAACAGATTTTCCGTTGCTGAGTTTGAGCGCGAGCTGACCGCCGGTAATGGTGAAACCGGTGACTTCATCCCAGCGGCCTTCTGATAGCGGGGTGGCATCATCGAGAAATGCCTTTGCCCATGCAATCACCTTTGCACCGCGCACCGGATTATAGGCTTTGCCTTTTTCCGCACCGTTGTCTTCGCTGATAGCGTCCGTACCGTAAAGCGCATCATAGAGTGAGCCCCAGCGCGCATTGGCAGCATTGAGGGCATAACGGGCATTCATGACAGGGACAACAAGCTGCGGGCCTGCAAGGCTGGTAATTTCAGTATCCACATTCGCGGTGGTGACCTGAAAATCCGCACCTTCCGGCAGGAGATAGCCGATCTCGCGGAGATAGGCCTGATAGTCGTCCATCGTGTAATTGCGGTTGGCTTTGTACCATGCGTCGAGTTTGGCCTGAATGTCATCGCGTTTGGCGAGCAGGGCTTTATTGCGGGGTGCCAAATCTTTGACCATACCGGCAAGGCCGTTCCAGAAATCAGCGGCAGCAATGCCGGTTTCCGGCAGAACTTCCTGCTCCAGAAAATTGCTCAGTTCCTGATCAACCTGCAGACCTGCATGTTCAATACGACCACTCATCACTCGCTCCCTGTCTGATCCCGGTGTCCAACAACTTGTCCTTTACAGCTTAGTCTGAAGAGGATGCACTGGACAAGCACCGTTGCGGCTTTGTTTTGTCAAAGCTGTCAATTTATGTTTACATAATTGTCTACAATATTGGAAGCGCTTAATTGTATAAATGCATCCGGTATGACCACCTATCTTTGCAGTTTCTGTGTGGATTTTGAAACGGATGCAGCAAATTGTGAAATCGGGGAGCAGTTTTTTGTCGCCGGAAAGCCTGGTCATGCTGAATAGAAATTGACTGTTTTCCAGTCTGGCTTCACAATACTGACATGTCCTGCTTACATATTGTGACCGGTAAAAGCATTCGTTTTTCACGTATCATTCTGTCAGGTACATTGAAGAGTGAAGCGCCTCGCACAATATAGCTGGCAGAGACAAAACGGAATGCAATCAGGGTGGACTTGTCAGTTTATCCTGTCTCTTTGAAGCCGCGTTTTGCAATCGCATGAATCGCAATGTTGCAAGATGCACAAAGGAGGTGTTTCTTGAACATTGCCGCATTTGCCGGCAAATTGCCGGCACTGGTACTGAACGCGGATTTCCGTCCGCTCAGCTATTATCCTTTATCCCTCTGGTCGTGGCAGGACGCGATCAAAGCTGTGTTTCTCAATCGTGTGAATATTGTTGCGGAATATGAGGCCGAGGTCTGTTCGCCAACCTTCACTATGCGCCTGCCAAGCGTCATCAGCCTGAAGACCTATGTCGCCCCGCCGACCTATCCGGCCTTTACGCGGTTTAATCTGTTTTTGCGGGATCGTTTTGAATGCCAGTATTGCGGTGCGCATCATGATCTGACCTTTGATCACGTGATACCGCGATGCAGCGGCGGTGAAACAACCTGGGAAAATGTGGTGGCGGCCTGCTCGCCGTGTAACCTGCGCAAAGGCGGTATGATGCCTGCCAAAGCGCAGATGTGGCCGCGTCAGAAGCCCTATATGCCCAGCGTCTTTGATCTGCATAAAAACGGCAGGCGGTTTCCGCCGAACCATCTGCATGAAAGCTGGATGGATTATCTGTACTGGGATGTGGAACTGGAGCCGTAAAGATACAGCTCCGGTTTTTTTATGCTATTTATTTGCTGGTTTTGAGCGATGCGCCGTAAAAGGCAATCACGGCCAGTATCAGTGATGCCACGCCGTTCCAACCGGCAAAGGAAATGCCGAGGAAGCGTCCGGCTGCAACATCACAGGCAGCCGGTTTAACTGCATTGAGATCACCGAGCAGATTGCCTGCGCTGGTGGTGATGGAGACGGCACCGGTTGCGCAATCGGCTGGTCCTGCCCAGAATTTCCACTCAACGCCGGAATGATAGACCGAGAGGATAAGGCCGCAGACCATTAGCAGGCCGGTCAGAAACAGCAGAGTGCGTGTCAGCTTTTCGCATTTGCCGAGCACTGTCAGCAGCAGACCCAGCACCATCACCGGTACGCCGATATAGTAGGGAATGCGCTCTTCCAGACATAATTTGCAAGGCAGATAGCCGCCGATATACTGGAAGGCCAGTGCAGAGCCCACGACACCGGCCATAGCCAGCGCAAGAAACCCTGAAATGAGCTTATGTTGCGAGCGGATGATAGGCGAAGTACCGGCTGAAGACACAGGAAAATCCTTATTGCAAAAATCAGTTTAAACTCAGCTCAGCCATGACCGTATGGCATAAACATGGCTGACCGGATGACTTTTTATGCGTGAAGATATTTGACGACCATAAACAGTAAAATCAGAATGGCAGCGACTGTGGCTGCAATCAAGCCGAGACGTTTTTCAATGAAGTTACGGATCGGTTCGCCAAAACGCTGTAACAGCCATGCCAGCAGCAGGAAGCGCGCGCCGCGGGTGAGGATGGCTGAGAGAATAAACAGCCAGATATTCACTCCGGCAGCACCGGACAGGATCGTGACCACTTTCATCGGTGGCAGATGCGACAGGCCGGAAGTGATCAGCAAAAGCAGGATCATATCGGCGCTGGTGCTGCCGCGCATGGCTTCAAATGTATCGAGCTTGCCGTAAAATTGCAGAACCGGCTTTGCCACGGTTTCATAGGCGTAATGGCCGATATACCAGCCGAGTATGCCGCCGAGCACAGACATAACCGTTGCAATCAGTGCATAATGCCAGACCTTTTTCGGGCGGGCGATGCCCATCGGTACAAACAGCACATCGGCAGGAATGAGAAAGACGGAGCTTTCAAGAAAAGCAATAACGCCCAGCCATACAGCTGCGGATTTGCGCGCCGCCAGCGAGATGGTCCAGTCGTAGAGTTTACGCAGCATATTGGCCTCTGTCAG